>NZ_FMUZ01000007.1:24991-217350 GCF_900101575.1 Pseudomonas sp. NFACC37-1
GTGGCGTCCGGCCCAATCACGCCCGGCACTTTTACCGGCACCTACGGCACCCTGGTGCTCAACGCCGACGGTTCCTACACCTACACCCTCAACACCGCCGATGCCGATTTCAAAGGCTTGCACGGCGGCGGCAACGGCAGCGAAACCTTCACCTACACCCTGACCGACGCCGACGGCGACACCAGCACCGCGAACCTGGTGCTGCAAGTGCACAACAATGATGATCCGGTGGTCATCACCGGCCTCGACACTGAAGGTGGTGAGCTGTCGTTGCAGGAGAAAAACCTCAGTGACGGCAGCAGCCCGGATGCATCGGCCCTGACTCAAAACGGCACGTTCACCGTGACCGCGCTGGACGGTGTGCAGACCTTGAGTGTTGGCGGTATCAATGTGGTTGTAGGCGGCGTGTCGGCAGGTTTCCCGCAGTCCATCACCACCGCGCTGGGCAACACGCTGACCATCACTGGCTACAACGCCAGCACGGGTGTGGTCAGCTACAGCTACACGCTGCTGGACAACGAAGCCCATCCAAACGCCAACGGCGCCAACAGCGTTAGCGAACAATTCGCCGTTGTGGTCACCGACGATAACGGCACCACAGCCAACGGCAACCTGGACGTGAACATCGTCGACGACTTGCCGACCGCCCATGCTGATTCCGCCTCGGTGGATGAGGGCGGGACGGTCAGTGGCAACGTCCTGAATAACGACGAAGGCGGCGCCGACGGGCCGGCCGTGAGTGGTGCCGTGATTGGCGTGCGCGCTGGCAACGACACTTCGACTCCGGCGATCGGTGGTTTGAACACCCAGATCAATGGCACCTACGGCTACCTGACCCTGGACGCCAACGGCAACGCCGTCTACCACAGCAACCCAAACACCGTCAGCGCCCCAGGCGCGACCGATGTGTTCACCTACACCGTGCGTGACGCCGACGGCGATGAGAGCACCACCACCATCACCATCGATGTCCACGATATCTGCCTCGTCGCCGCACCGGACCACGAAATCAGCGTCTACGAAAAAGCCCTCGACCTGAACCAGGACGGCCAGGACCTGGCCCCCGGGACTGTCACGGGCAGCGCCCCGAATGCCACCAGCGAGACCGCCAGCGGCAGCCTTGTCGGCTCGATCAGCGGCGCCGTTGGCACCGTCACGTTCGCGCTGGTGGGCAACGCCGCCGGTGCCTACGGTCAACTGTCGCTTCAGCCCGACGGTTCGTATACCTACACCCTGACGACGCCAGCCACCACCACGCCCCAGGCCAACGATGGCCCGAACGTGCTGAGCGAAAGCTTCACCTACCAGGCCACGGACTCGTTGGGCAACACGGTCACCAGCACCATCGTCATCGACATCGTCGACGACGTGCCCAACGCCCATGCCGATGTTGCCTCGGTGCAGGAGGGCGGCACGGTCAACGGCAATGTGCTGGACAACGACGTGCTGGGCGCGGACGGTGGCATGGTGGTTGGCGTACGCGCCGGCAGCGATACCTCGAACCCTGCCGTCGGTGGCTTGAACACCCAGATCAATGGCACCTACGGCTACTTGACCCTGGACGCCAACGGCAACGCCGTCTACCACAGCAACCCGAACACCGTCGGCGCACCGGGCGCCACCGATGTGTTCACCTACACCGTGCGCGATGCCGACGGCGATGAAAGCACCACCACCATCACTATCGACGTGCACAACAGCTGCCTGGTCGCCGCACCGGACCACGAAATCAGCGTCTACGAAAAAGCCCTCGACCTGAACCAGGACGGCCAGGACCTGGCCCCCGGTACCGTCACCGGCAGCGCCCCGAATGCCACCAGCGAGACCGCCAGCGGCAGCCTTGTCGGTTCGATCAGCGGTGCCGTTGGCGCGGTCACGTTCGCGCTGGTGGGCAACGCCGCCGGTGCCTACGGTCAACTGTCGCTTCAGCCCGACGGCTCCTACACCTACACCCTGACCTCGCCAGCCACCACCACGCCCCACGCCAACGATGGCCCGAACGTGCTGAGTGAAAGCTTCACCTACCAGGCCACGGACTCGTTGGGCAACACGGTCACCAGCACCATCGTCATCGACATCGTCGACGACGTGCCCAAGGCTCACTGCGATTTCGCCTCGGTGGTGGAGGGCGGCACGGTCAATGGCAACGTGCTGGACAACGACGTACTCGGTGCCGACGGTGGTGCAGTCATCGGCGTACGTGCCGGCAACGACACCTCGAATCCAGCCATCGGCGGCCTCAACAGCCAGATCAGTGGCACCTACGGCTACCTGACCCTGGACGCCAACGGCAACGCCGTCTACCACAGCAATCCCGATGCTGTCGGCGCACCAGGCGCGACCGATGTGTTCACCTACACCGTGCGCGACGCCGATGGCGATGAAAGCACCACCACCATCACCGTCGATGTACACAACAGCTGCCTCGTCGCAGAAACCGACCATGACGTGACCGTCTACGAAAAAGCCTTGGACCTGACCCAGGACGGCCAGGACCTGGCCCCCGGCACCGTCACCGGCAGTGACCCGAGCGCCACCGGTGAAACCGCCAGCGGGACCTTGGTCGGCTCGGTCAGCGGTGCCACGGGCGCCGTCACCTTCACCCTGGTGGGCAATGCCAGCGGTGCCTACGGCCAGTTGCTGCTCCATCCCGATGGGTCGTACACCTACACCTTGACCTCGCCGGCCACGACCTCACCCCATGCCAACGATGGCCCGAACGTGCTGAGCGAAAGCTTCACCTATCAGGCCACGGACGCACTGGGCAACAGCACCACCGGCAGCCTGGTGGTCAGCATCGTCGATGACATACCAAAGGCCGTTGCGTCCGAGCGTTCGGTGACGGCGGTGGAGGTCGATTCGAACCTGCTGATCGTGCTTGATGTGTCCGGCAGCATGAAAGACGATTCCGGCGTGCCGGGGCTCTCGCGTATGGATCTGGCCAAACAGGCAATCAGCGCCTTGCTCGACAAATACGACGACATGGGCGACGTCAAAGTCCAGCTTGTGACCTTCAGCGGCAGTGCCACCGACCAAAGTGCCGTGTGGGTGGACGTGGCAACTGCCAAGACGCTGATCGCCGCGCTGAGCGCTCACGGTGACACCAATTACGATGCGGCCGTGGCGATGGCCAAGACGGCGTTCGCAACCCCCGGACAACTGGTCGGCGCACAGAACATTGGTTATTTTTTCTCCGATGGCAAGCCGACCTTGGGCGAAATCGGCGCGGCGGACGAGGTCGCATGGAAAGCCTTTCTCGATGCCAACGGCATCAAGAATTACGCCGTCGGCCTGGGCAGCGGTGCCAGAAACGTCAACCTCGACCCGTTGGCTTATGACGGCAGCACGCACACCAATACCAACGCGGTGGTGGTCACCGACCTGAACCAGCTCAACTCGGTGCTTTCCGGCACCGTGCAAGGCGCGCCGGTCACCGGCAACCTGCTGGGCGAGGGGGGCTCGTTCGGCGCCGATGGCGGGTTTATCAAGAGCCTGGTGGTCGATGGCACCACGTACAGCTATGACCCGGCGGCCAACGGGGGCCATGGCGCGCTGACCGCCAGCGGCGGGCTCAACCATGGCTCCTTCAATACCGCCACCAACACATTGAGCATCGCCACCGACCACGACGGTACCCTGGTGGTCAACCTGGATACCGGTGCGTTCAGCTACACCTCCCAGACGGCCACCAGCACCTTGATCACCGAGCACATCGGCTACACCGTCAGCGACCATGACGGTGACCTGGCGAGCTCCAACCTGGTGATCAACGTCGTGCCCAACAGCCCGCCGATCGCTGCCGACGACAACATCATCACCAACGTGCTGTCGGGCAACATCGTGATCCCGGGCGAGTTGCTGCTGGGTAACGACAGCGATGCCAACGGCGATCCGCTCACCGCCTCACCCACCAGTTTCAATACCGGTTGGGTCGCCAAAGGCGCGGACTTCACCGGCAGCACCGGCACGGCCAGCTTCACCGGCAACAACGCGCAGTCGATCAACCTCAGCCGCAGCGCTTTCGTCGCCAATACCGCGAGCATGACGGCGATGCTGGTGGTCAGCGGTGCATTGGGGATGGTGTCCAATAACAACACCAACGATGAAGACCGGCTCAACATCAGCCTCAAACAGGGCGAAACCCTGACCCTGGACCACAACCTGTCGGCCGGTCACATTGCGCTGGAGTATTCACTCAACGGCGGGCCATTCATTGCGATCAACGACGGGGCTTCCTTCACCGCTGCAGCGGATGGCAATTACCAGATCCACGTCACCAATATCGCCAATCCCGGCGGCGGTAATTCCAACGCGGCGGAGAACTATCAACTGACCCTCACCGTCGACTATGCCGGGGCGCAAGACAAGACACCGGATTACCACGGCAGCTACACCGCCAGCGACAACCACGGCGGCAGTGACAGCGCAGCGGTAGGCATCAGCTATCAGGCGGGCCATACCCTGACAGGCACCAGTGGCGACGATGTGCTGTTGGCCGGCAACGGCGACAACCTCCTCAACGGGGGCGATGGCAACGACGTACTCAGTGCCGGTTCGGGCAACAACACCCTGAACGGTGGGGCAGGCAATGATCTGCTCTACAGCGGCACGGGCAACGACCTGCTTGATGGCGGTACGGGCAACGACACCGTCAGCTACGCCCACGCCACGTCGGCAGTCACGGTGAACCTGGGCCTGTTGGCGGCGCAGAACACCCTGGGCGCGGGCACCGATACATTGAGCCACATCGAAAACCTCGTGGGCTCGAATTTCAATGACACCCTCACCGGCGACGGCGCCAGCAACCGCCTCGACGGTGGCCTGGGCCATGACGTGCTCAATGGCGGTGGCGGTGACGACCTGCTGATCGGTGGCCTGGGCAACAACACCCTCACCGGCGGCAGCGGCGCCGACACCTTCCAATGGCAGGCGGGCAACAATGGCCACGACGTGATCACCGACTTCACGCCCGGCATCGACAAGCTCGACCTGTCCCAGCTGTTGCAAGGGGAGAATGGCAGCGCGGCGTCACTGGATGATTACCTGCATTTCAGCGTGAGCGGCAGCGGGGCGTCGGTCATCACCAGCATCGACGTCAGCGCCATCGCCGGCGCCACGCCGAACCAGACCATCGACCTGGCGGGCGTCAACCTTGCCAGTCACTACGGCGTCGCGCCAGGCGCGGGGGGGATCATCGGCGCAGCGGACACGGCGACCATTATCAATGGGATGTTGAATGATCATTCGTTGAAGGTGGATACGGTGTGAGGTGAGCTGAAATGACAGAGCCCGCCATTTTCCTGAGTGGAAATGGCGGGTTTTTATATTCCGCTCCCAAATCCCTTGTGGAAGCGAGCCTGCTCGCGATGACGGCGGCACGGACGACATCTCCATCAACTGAACCACCGCCATCGCGAGCCAGCTCGGCTCCCACGGATGTGATGGCGGCAGAGCGGACTGACGTTATCCGGCGTTCAGTTCGCCCACTGCCAACACTTGATGGTGACTCCGGGCGTTGGCGCTCGCGCGCTCATATCGTGCCCACAATGATGATGAACGTCGCCGCCTTGTCATTGGAGGTCGCGGTTATCGTCACGAAACCAGATTTGTTCCCGGCGATCAGCTTCGGCGACACTGCCTCACCATGGCTATTGGTCGTCGCTGTCGGCGTCTGATCGGCCCCGACGAATCGGGTTCCAGTCTCCCTGTCATCGGTAATCGTGTAGGTGACCCATGCATCCTCTACCGGATCCCGACCTTCATCCAATGTCCGTGCCGTGAGGGGAAGAGGGAACTCGGTACCCTCTGGCGCGATCTGTCCTTGCCCCGTTATCACCGACAGATGCTCCACAGCATCCGTCGGGTCACCGTCTTGCGACACCACCCGCAAGTGGAACGTGGCCGTCCTGCCGCTCGACATGGCAGTAACCTGCAATGTACCGGCCCTGGAGTCGGCGACCAGCGTTGGCGACGTCGCGTCACCCACGGTGTTCGTCTGCACGGTGGGTGTCTGATTGTCCCCTTCGAACCGCGTCCCTGTTCCACCGTCATCAGTGACCGCGAAGGTGACATCCGCGCCCACGACCGCCGCGTCCATCGGGTCTTTCGCCCGTGCGGTCAAGGGTTCCGGGAACCGGCTGTGCAGTGGGGCGGCCTGAAAATTCCCCGCCTGTGCTCGTAGTGACTGAACCTCGCCTGGGCCCCGCGACATCACGTTCAGGGCGAGGTTGTTCGCTCCGCGGATCTGTCCTGTATAGGACAATAGTCGTACCCGGCCATCGCTGACCAGGCCGTCGGGGGCGGTATCATCCACGCGCAGCGCCACCGACTGTGCCGTGGTCCAGTTCGCTGCGCCTGACAAGGTGCATGACGCGGCCTTGCCGTTCTCGGCGATCCATTGGGTGGTTCCGCTCTGGCAGGACACGTCGGTGATCGTGGTATGTGTGGGGGCGTGATAATACAGCTGTTCACCGGGTGCCCCGGCCACCGGGGATTGCCCATCCACCTGCGTCACGCGCACGGGTACCTGTACGCCCACCGCCCCCGGCTTGGCCATCGGCACGCCCGGCTGCTCCACCGGGACACTGCCCTCAGGCAACTTCTCGTCGAAATATCCCGCGATAGCGGGCCAGATGCTGCTCATCTGCGCGCCAGCGTTGTACCCCGAACTGAAACCAAAGTTCAGGGCAATCACTGCGTTGGTTCGTGCATCGATCACTGGCGATCCGGAAGACCCTGAGTCGGTATCGCAGTTGTATTTTGCGAAATCAGTGCGACCGTTGTTGCGTACTTCGGTTACCCAGCAGGGATGTCCGTCATCATGAAGACGCGAAATCCGTTTCGGCCCCGCCAAGGGATGCCCTGCAACGTAGACCGGGTCGCCGACCTCCGAGATACGGGTATCCAGGCCCAGGTAGCCGAAGGCATCCAATACGCCGCTGTCGACCGCCTCCTGATCCAAGGCCAGCAGCGCAAAATCGGCCGACCCATCGGAGGCCAGGAGCCGCTCGACCGGAACCCGGACAGCAGGCTGAACTGCATCCGAGTCGCAGCTGGATTCCTCGTAATCGAACTCCACGACCATCCGAGCCAGATCCGGGTTCTCACCCACGACATGCAGGTTGGTGAGTACCAGGTTTCCAGGGCCTACCCGCCACGCAGTCCCGTAGCTGCTCCCTGTATAAAGCCGGCCCACGGCGCGTGAGCGTTGGTATTTTGCCGGTTCCGACTCCTGTACACACCGAGCCTTCTCGAGCTGACTCTCGCCGATGATCTGGCCCGGAGTGATCGGGATGGGAGGCGCAGGCTGCGCGGCGGCAGCGACGGCCGCCCCCGCGACCATTACCAGCCCAGCACAGGCCTGTATCAACCCATGGGCAGCCGACCGCAAGGCCAGCGGCACCGGAGTTTTTTTCAGTCGGGTCAGCATGGCAGACGCTCCGTTCGCGTAGGGACGATGGAGCGATTTATGCGGTGGAATGGGTTGACTGCCTACTGTCAGAGCTGACAGGGTTAAGCAGGTCACAGACGGATGGTCGGGGCTTGCTTAAGGTTTGCGCAGGGTTTTTTGCTTGAGGATGTAAATTGTCACCAGCACTGCGCTGGTGAGCATGAACCCCCGCGCCCACGGCAGCGGCACCAGGTAGCAGGAAAAGAGAATGCTCGCCCACATCAGCCCGATGGCATAGGCCTTGCCCTTGAGCGGGATGCCGTTGCCGCTGAGGTAGTCGCTGATCCACGGGCCGAGGCGGGGATGTTCGACCAGCCATCGGTAGAAGCGCGGCGAACTGCGGGCGAAGCAGGCCGCGGCCAGCAGCAGGAAGGGAGTGGTGGGCAATACGGGAACGAAAATGCCGATGACTCCCAGCACCACGCTCAGCCAGCCGATGGCCAGTAGAGCGTAACGCAGGATCAGCGGGCGGTTGCCGACTGGCGAGGGCACCCGGTCACTCAGTGGTGGCGAGGCTTGAGGATCGCCGGTTTCTCGTCCGGGGCGTTGCACAGCAGGTACAGGGCGGTGAGGGCTTCGGGGATCTGGACGATCATGTCGTCCATCAGGTTCGCGTCGGCGGCGATGTCGGAAAATTCCGGTTGCTCGTCGAACAGGCCGGAACCCACCATGATCGGCAGGAGCATTTCGCTGACTTCCTCTTCGGCGGTTTCGAACCAGGCGGCTTCGCGCAGGAACACGCCTTCCATGAAGCCGATGCACCAGCCACGCAACTCCGAATCGTCCGGGTCATCGCCCAGGTCCAGTTCGCATGGCAGCTCGAATTCTTCGTCGGAGGCCAGTTGACGGGCGATATGGGCCTTGAGGCCGACCAGGGTGGCTTCGATTTCGGCGCGCTGGGCTTCGTCGCTGTAATGCGGCTCTTCGGCGAACAGGGCGTCGATCCACTCACGATCCGGCACCGTTTCGGCGCAGATCGACAGGGCGGTCAGGTAGCCGTGAGCGGCCACGTAGTCCAGCGCTTCCTCGTGCAGCTCATCGGCGTCGAGGAAGACTTGCAGGCGGGTCAGTTGCTCAGCGAAGGACATTACGGGCTACCTTGGGGAATAAACAATGCGGGAATTCTAGGCCTTCTTGAGCGCCCAGGCCAGCCGCGTGGTGTATTTGCCTCCACTTGGGGGCACGGGCGGGCCGCTATACCTGTAGGAGCTGCCGTCTTGATCTTTCGTTTCTCGACTCAATGGGCAGTGGAAAGATCGCAGCCTCGTTGCACTCGGCAGCTCCTACAGGGCGCATGGCGTGCAATCGCCTATTCGACACCTCTTGTCAGCAGCGCCCTTCGCAACGAAGGCCTCGGGTATACTGCCGCGTTTTGTGATGCCCTGCGGCGTCCCGCCGGTTCGAAACGCGCACTTACGATTTGCCGGTGCAGCTTTTTTGATTCTGAACCAGCCTTGCAGGGATGTTTCGGTGATTTTTGGAGTTTCTATGCTCGAACAGGCTCAACGCGTCCTCAAGGACATCTTCGGCTACGACAGTTTCCGTGGCCGTCAGGGTGCCATTATTGAGCGCGTGGCCAGCGGTGGCGATGCCTTGGTGCTCATGCCCACCGGCGGCGGCAAATCCTTGTGCTTCCAGGTGCCGGCGCTGCTGCGCAACGGCCTGGCGGTGGTGGTTTCGCCGCTGATTGCGCTGATGGACGACCAGGTCGCGACCCTCGAGGAACTGGGGGTTGCCGCCGCTTCACTGAATTCCACCCTCAGTGCCGAGCAACAGCGGGACCTGGCGACGCGGATCAAGCGCGGCGAAGTGAAAATGTTGTACCTGGCCCCGGAACGCCTGGTACAGCCGCGCATGCTGGCGTTCCTGCAGAGCCTGGAAATCGCCCTGTTCGCCATCGACGAAGCCCACTGCGTGTCTCAATGGGGTCACGATTTTCGACGTGAGTACCTGCAACTGGGGCAATTGGCGGAACTGTTCCCCGACGTGCCGCGCATCGCGCTGACCGCCACCGCCGACAAACGCACCCGCGAGGAAATCGTCGAGCGCCTGCACTTGCAGGGGGCCGAGCGGTTCCTGTCCAGCTTCGACCGTCCCAATATTTTCTACCGCATCGTGCCCAAGGAGCAGCCACGCAAGCAACTGCTGGCGTTTCTCGCCGAGCGCCGCAGCGATGCCGGCATTGTCTATTGCCTGTCGCGCAAAAAGGTCGATGAAGTGGCGGCGTTCCTGTGTGAGCAGGGGTTCCCGGCGTTGCCGTATCACGCCGGCCTGCCCAACGACCTGCGGGCCTACCACCAGAAGCGCTTCCTCAACGAGGAAGGCCTGATCATGGTGGCCACCGTGGCGTTCGGCATGGGCATCGACAAGCCCAACGTGCGTTTTGTCGCACACCTGGACTTGCCCAAGTCCCTCGAGGCGTACTACCAGGAAACCGGGCGTGCCGGCCGTGATGGCTTGCCGGCCGATGCCTGGATGGCCTACGGCCTGCAAGACGTGGTGATGCTCAAGCAGATGCTGCAGAACTCCGAAGGCGATGAGCGCCACAAGCGCCTGGAACAGCACAAGCTCGACGCCATGCTCTCGCTGTGCGAAGAGACCCGCTGCCGTCGCCAGACCCTGCTGGCCTATTTCGACGAAGACATGCCCCAGCCTTGCGGGCACTGCGACAACTGCGTCGATGGCGTGGAAACCTGGGATGCCACCGAGCCGGCCCGCCAGGCCTTGTCGGCGATTTTCCGCACCGGCCAGCGCTATGGCGTCGGGCACCTGGTGGACGTGTTGCTGGGCAAGGACAACGAGAAGATCCGCAACTTCGGCCACCAGCACCTCTCGGTGTTCGGCGTGGGCAAGGCGCGCACCGAAAGCGAGTGGCGTTCATTGTTCCGGCAACTGGTGGCCCGCGGCCTGGCAGACATTGACCTGGAAGGCTACGGTGGCCTGCGCTTGTCCGAAACCTGCCGGCCCTTGCTCAAGGGCGAGGTTACCCTCGAACTGCGCCGCGACCTCAAGCCGGCCACGGCGATCAAGAGCAGCAAGAGCCAGGCCAGCCAATTGGTCCGTGGCGAAGAGCGCGATCAATGGGAAGCCTTGCGTGCCTTGCGTCGCAAGCTGGCCGAGGAACACGGCGTGCCGCCGTACGTCATCTTCCCCGATTCGACGCTGCTGGAAATGCTCCGCAGCCAGCCCACCTCCCTGGCGGAAATGGCCCGGGTCAGCGGCGTGGGGGCGCGCAAGCTGGAGCGGTATGGCGAAGCCTTCCTCCAGGTCCTGGGCGGCGAGGTCGAAGCGCCGAAAGCGGTGGCCGATGTGCGCCACGAGCTTATCACGCTGGCCCGGGCCGGCATGACCCCGCTGCAGATCGCCGGGCAATTGCAGTGCTCGGAGAAAAACGTCTACACGATGCTGGCCGAGGCCATCGGCAAACAGCAGTTGTCCCTGGAACAGGCACTGGATCTGCCCGAGGAACTGATGGGCGAGGTACAGGACGCGTTCCTGGACGGCGAAGGCGAGTTACCGCCGGTGTCCGAAGTCGCCGCGCTGTTTGTCGGACGGGTGCCCGAAGGTGTGCTGTATTGCGTCAGGGCTGCGTTACAGTCGGAATTTGAAGTCTGATCAGTGAGTTGCGCTCCTTTAACGATTCAGTACAAGGCGAACCTTGCTTGAATCCAAAGCTCATGCTTAGCTGACTAATAATTAGTTTTTCTCTATTTCAGATCTGATGAGTTTTTTATGCCGTTAACCGATCAACACCGTTTTGGCATGCAGTTGGCGCAAATGTCTCGAGGCTGGCGCGCCGAACTGGACCGCCGCCTGGCCGGGCTGGGCCTGTCCCAGGCGCGCTGGCTGGTGCTGTTGCACCTGGCCCGTTTCGAACAGGCGCCGACCCAGCGTGAACTGGCCCAGAGTGTCGCCGTCGAAGGCCCGACCCTGGCCCGGTTGCTCGACAGCCTCGAGACCCAGGGGCTGGTGCAGCGCCAGGCGGTGGCCGAAGACCGTCGGGCCAAGAAAATCGTGCTCTGCGCACCGGCCCTACCGTTGATCGAACAGATCGAAACCATTGCCACGCAATTGCGCCGGGAGCTGTTCGAAGGTGTCGACGAGGCGGACATGCGCGTGTGCATGCGGGTTCACGGCACGATCCTGGCTAACCTGGAAAAATCCTGAGGCAGATCCCTGGCGTCAGACTTTTGAGATTCGCCGGTTAGCGAACTATAACCAGTACTAGGCGTTCCTATTGGGAGCGTTTACGCCGCGGTTGGTTCTGGTAATCGAAAGGGATGCCCATGCTTGTAAGTTTGCAGTCCACGTTGCGCAGTTGGGTCAACGTGTCGATCGTCGTGGGTGCCCTGGGGTTTTCGGCCTTGGCGTCCGCGCTGGGCCTTGGCGAGATCACGCTCCATTCCGCCCTGAACCAGCCGTTGCGCGCCGATATCGCCCTGGTCGATGTGGCCGGGATCGGTGAAGGGGACCTGTCGGCGAGCCTGGCGAGCCCGGACGACTTCAGTCGTGCGGGTGTGGAGCGGGTGTTCTTTCTCAGCAACCTGCGCTTTACGCCGGTATGGCGGGGTGAGCGCAGCTTCATTCGGGTGACGTCCAGCAAGCCGGTGGAAGAGCCCTTTCTCAATTTCCTGGTGCAGCTCAATCAGCCCAATGGGCGCCTGCTGCGCGAATACACTGTGCTGATCGACCCACCGGGCTCACCGGGTATCGTGCCGGCCCGTGACGAACCGGCCGCGGCCCCGCAGCCTGCGACGCCGAGCCAGGCCACTCCGGCCATCAAGCCGCCCCCGGCGGTACAGGGCAAGCGTTACACGGTCGTGCAGGGAGACAACCCCTGGGTGATCGCCCAGCGCCTGCATGACGCCGGCAGCAACGCGTCGGTCAATGAGTTGATGCAAGGGATCCAGGCCCTGAATCCCGGCAGCGACCGGCTCTCCATCGGCCAGCGCCTGTTATTGCCCGACTCGGCCGTGCTGCCGACAGCGGCTGCATCCACCGCTGGCCAGGCGTCCGCCGCAGCCGATGAGCAGTTGGCCGCCAGCGTGCTGCAGAACCAGGAGCAGCAGAAGACCATCGAGGCTCTGCAGGCGCGGCTCCAGGCCCAGGACGAAGAAATCGCCGGCCAGCGCAAGCAGATCAGCGAATTGCAGACCCGCCTGGCCGAGACTCCAGTCCCCGTTGCGTCGACGCAACCGGCGCAGCCTGAATCGGAGCCGGCTCCAGACGTATCCCCCGTGACCGAACCGGTTGCAGAGCCAGAGGGCATCAATTGGACATGGGTGGCGGGGTTGATGGCCCTGTTGGGGTTGCTCGCATTGTTACTGTTCATTCGGCGTCGCCAGCAGCAGGGCGAGTTGGAGCCGATGACCGAGCGCCCCGAGCCGATGCTGGAGGAGGGTGACGAAACCTTTGCATCAATCCCCGAGACGGAGCCGTCCGAGGCTGCGAACTCGTTCAACAACGGTGATGCGCCCCAGGGTGATGTGCTTGAGGGCGTCGGGATCTACCTGACCTACGGCCGTTTCACCGAGGCCGCCGGGCTGTTGCGCGCGGCATTGCTGGCCGAACCGGAACGCACCGACCTGGGCCTCAAGTTGTTGGAGGTATTGGGCAAGCAGGGCGATGTCATCGGTTTCCAGGCCCAGGAACATCATCTGCTGGCACAAGGCGTCGATGCCGGGACGCTGGAGGATATCCGCGGGCGCTATCCCAAGGTTGCCTTGATCACCGCTCCGATAGCGGAACAGGCACAGCCCCTGGCGCCGGTTCTTGCGCCTGAACGTGAACAGGCACCCAGTGACGAGTTCGAGCTGGATCTGGACGCACTGTCCATGGAAACCAGCTGGGACCTGGCGGATGACCAGGGCACCCTCGCCGAAGAAAAACCTGCGACGCCACTGCCCGACAACAGTATCGAGGGCTTGTCGCTTTCAGGTTTCGACGAACCGGAGTTGCAATGGGAAGCGCCCCTGGAAACCGAGTCGCTGGACGATGATTTCCTCGATGGCTTTGCCGATGAAGAGCAGGCGCTGGAATTTGAGCCGCTGGCCCTTGAACCTGTTTCCCTGGACGGCCTGTCCCTCGAACCCCAGGGCCCGGAGCATTCGGTCAAGCTGGAAGAGGCACAGAACTGCATCGACGATGGCGACCTGAAGACCGCCATCACCCTGCTTGAAGAATTGCTCGTAGAAGGTGACGAACCCCTCAAGCAGACCGCCCGGGTGCTGCTGGCGGGGATTCGCTGAGAGCCATCGAGGTTGTGGCGGCTGGTCTCATCGCGAGCAAGCTCGCTCCCACGGAATCTGCGCGTTCATGTGGGAGCGAGCTTGCTCGCGATGACGGTCTGTCAGGTTATCAATCCAGCCCAGGCAAACACCCAGCCCCTCAAAACGTCTGTCCCAGGTTCAGGTACACCGCCTGTTCATCGTCGTCGTTGAAGCCATAGCTGAAGTTCAATGGCCCCAGCGGTGTATCGAAACCGAGGAAAATGCTGGCGGCGTTGATGTAGCCACTGTCGAATTCATTGTCGTTGTTCCAGGCCCGGCCGCGTTCCAGGGAACCGCCGATGTACAACGGGAAATCCAATGGCAGGTAGGCCCGCGGTGTGAGGCGGCGGTAATACACGGCACGCATCAGGCTCATGTTCTGTCCGGAGACCCCATCTTCGCGAAAGCCGGACAATTGCCGCGCGCCACCGAGCACAAAGCTGGAGGTCACGACCTCCGCGGTGTCCAGGGTGCGGCCGTAGCGCCCGCCCAGGATGAAGGTGTCCGGGCCGCTGCTAAGCGCCTTGTCCAGTTTGAATTCCCACTGGCGGTAGCGCTGGTCGGAGCCCAGCCCCGGTTCGTATTGGCGCCAGCTCAGGCCGATGTCTTCCCCTTCATGGGGGAAATACACGCTGTCGAGGGAGTCGAACGAATACTTGAGTTCGTAGAAACCTTCGTTGAAGTTCTCGCTGGGCTGGTCGTGGTCGCCGATGCGCACATCGGCCTTGCCCCAGGCCTGGCCGACACCGAAGCGGATTTCGCCGCTGTTGCCGATCTGGCGGCCCACGTTGAGCCCGAAGCCATAACGTTCGACGCGATACTGGGCCACCGGATCGTTGTCCAGGATGGACTCCACATTGCGCGATTCGAATTGCCCATAGGGGGCAATGAAGTAGCGCGAGCCGACGTCCAATGGCTGGTAGAACTCACTGTACAACTCCTGCTTGTCGCCGATCTGCGCCCGGGTCAGCCACTCGGCGCCCAGGCGATTGATGCCGTTGACCCGATAGCTGGCCCCCAGGTTGAAAGCGCTGTCGCCGCGCATATCGTCCGACAGGCTCAGCCCCAGCCGCAGGTAGTCGGTGCCGGTGCGTCGGCCCCGGGCGCTGATCACCAAGGTGTGGTCCGGGCCCTTGTGGACCACGCGGTATTGCACCTGTTCGAAGTAGTCCAGGCCGTACAGCGTGCCCATGTCGGTCTGCAGGCGGCCCAGGTCCAGCGGTTCGCCGATCTGCTGGCGAATGTAGTAGCGAATCACGTCATCGCCGACTTTCGAGTCGTTCTCTACGCGGATGGCGGTGATGACCGGTGTGCGTTCGCTGGGCGCGCGGGCCGCCATGAGGTCGGCGTCGGGCGCCTCGGAAGGGCGTAGCGGGGCCAGGCGTGCCTGGAGTATCCGGGTGGCGCGATAGCCGGCGTCGATCATGTCCCGGGCCCGGCCGAAGTCGGTGGAGCCGAAGCTCGCCAGGGCCGGCTGGATCAATACGTCGCTTTTTTTCAGGGTGGCCAGTTGTTCTTCAGAGTTGCGCCGGGTCATCAGGGTGGTCGACTGGTTCAGCACATCGACCACCGTGACCAGTTGCTTGCGGGTGCGCAGCGGGGTGCCGATGTCGACCACGATGGCCACATCCACACCCATGTCCCGGGCCACATCCAGCGGGATATTGTCGGCCATGCCGCCGTCCACCAGCAGCCGGCCGTCCAGCTCCACCGGGGCGAACACTGCTGGGATCGACATGCTGGCGCGAATGACCTTGGGCAGGTGGCCTTTGCGGAACACGACTTTTTCGCCTGTGGCGATGTCGGTGGCGACGGCGCGAAACGGGATCGGCAGTTTGTCGAAGTCCCGCGTGTCGCTGGCGTGGGCCAGCAGGCTTTCGAGCAGCAGGGCCAGGTTCTGGCCCTGGATGACCCCCAAGGGCAGGCCGAGGCTGCCGTCGTCGCGAAAGCTCAGTTTCTGTTTCACCAGGAAGTCGCGGTCATCCTGCTTGCGCCGGAATGGCACGTCCTTGCGTGGCGGGGCATCGGACAAGGCCTGTTGCCAGTCGATGCCCAGGGCGAGTTTTTCCAGTTCGTCGATCTTGTAGCCCGAGGCATACAGCCCGCCGATCACCGCGCCCATGCTGGTGCCGGCAATGGCATCGATCTTGATGCCTTGCTCCTCCAGGGCCTTGAGCACGCCGATGTGGGCCAGGCCCCGCGCCGCGCCGCCGGACAGCACCAGGCCGATTTTCGGGCGTGGCGCTTCGACGGCGGGCTCGTTGGCATGGCCGGACAGGGGCAACAGCAGCAGAAGCAGGAGGGGGAGCAGGCGGCGCATCGTCTATCTCGGGGCGGGCGATCAAAGGCAGGTATTATAACGACGCCTTCGAACCCAGGAGTTCACCCGCAATGACCGAGCACAAGCCTGAAGTTGTCATCACCTATTGCACCCAGTGCCAATGGCTGCTGCGTGCCGCCTGGCTGGCCCAGGAACTGCTCAGCACCTTCGGCGACGACCTGGGCAAAGTGTCCCTGGTGCCGGGCACCGGCGGTGTGTTCCACATCAGTTGCGACGGTGCGCAAATCTGGGAGCGCAAGGCTGATGGCGGTTTTCCCGAGGCCAAGGTCCTCAAGCAGCGGGTCCGCGACCGGATCGACCCGGAGCGGGACCTGGGCCACAACGACCGGGTTCAGTGAGACGCGGCTTGGGCGCCCATCCCCGGTTTCTTCGAACCGCCCAGCTGGCTCGAGATCACGATGGCCGCGATGATCACCACGCCGCCCACCAGCATCCGCAGGGTCGGGCGTTCGTCGAACAGCCACCAGGCCATGGCGATGCCGTAGACCGGTTCCATGGCGAAGACCACCGCCGCCGTGCGGGCCTTGATCACCGCCAGGCTGGCGACGAACAGGCTGTGGGCCAGGCCGGTGCAGAACACGCCGAGCAAGCCGATCCACAACCAGTCGAGGGGGCGAACGTCGCTCAGTTGTGGCGCGGCCATCGGCAACAGGCACAACCCGACCACTACGTTCTGGCACAGCGCGGCCTGCACGGGCGGGACATGGGCGGAGCCGGCACGGTTGGTCAATGACAACAGTGAAAACAACAGCCCTGAAGCCACGGCCCAGAGCAGGCCGGTGGTGGCACCGCTGGCCAGGTCGAAGTTCGGCGTGACCAACACCAGGCCGACGCTCACCAGCACCACCAGCCAGATTTCATTGGCGCGAATCCGCTCGCGGAAGATCAGCCCCTCGAGCAATACCGTGAAGGCCGGGAAACTGGCGAACCCCAACGTGGCGATCGCCACGCCGGCCACCTTCACCGCGATGAAGAAACTCACCCAATGCCCAGCCAGCAACAGGCCGCCCAGCAGCAGTCGCCGGCCATCCTGTGCCCGCAGTTTCTGCCAGCGACTGCTGCTGGCGAACCGAGCGAACACCGCCAGGGCCAGCACGGCGAAGACGGCGCGACCGAACACGATGACCGCTGGCGAAGCCGCGGCGAGTTTGCCGAAGACACCGGTCAGGCCAAACATGAGTGCACCAATGTGCAGGGCGCCGAGGGCGGTACGAGGTGTCATTTCAATCCTTTCAACAGATAAGCCAAAACCGACGGACAAACATCGATCCCATGGGGGTATTTAAGCGTTGGGGAGGTGCTGGCGTCTGTCGCGATCCTAGCGATTTTTAGCGCGAAGCTAGCGCTGACGCCGCAGCTTGCCCGGCGAGACGCCGAATTCGCGCAGCACCGCCGCGGCGAAGGCACTTTGGGAGCTGTAGCCGACGCGGTGGGCGATCTCACCGATGGGCAACTGCGAATCACGCAACAACGCCACGGCCTGGTGCAAGCGGCGGCTGCGGATGTACTCCATCGGGGTTTGCCCGCACTCGGCGACGAAGCGTGCGTGCAGGCGGGCGTTGGAGAGGCCGGCGATTCGCGCCAGGTCCGCCACTTGCAGCGCATAGGCGGCGTTCTGGTCGATGTGGGCATTGAGCGCGGCGTAGGGCAGGCGCCGGCCGCCGTGGGTTGCCTGGCGAGCGTTATTGAGACTCGCCAGCAGCAGCACCGCGCCTTGCTGGGCGATCACCGGATCGTCCACCGGGCTGCCCGCCAACCAACTGACCAACTGGCTTTGCCCCGCATCCAGGGGCAGGCGAGCGGTGTCGTCGAGCAAGCGGCGGCTGGCGTCGGCGTGATCCCCCAGGCATTGGCCGAGCCAATCGTCACTGGGCACATCCAGCACCAGGCAGCGACTGCCCTGGGGACTGCCGCAGGCATGATGGGCACCGGCGGGTACTACCACGAAACTCTGCTGCACCACCTGGCTGCCACGCCCTTCGACCTCGAAATCCAGCGCGCCGGACAACCCGAACACCAGTTGCGCGTGGTCGTGGCTGTGGACAATCAAATCGTGGCTGTAGTGGCGTAGCGTGAGGATCGGTCTCATCGCGGTCTCCCGTGTCAGGCCGCCAGCATACACCGAGGGCACACCGCCCCGCGCTGTCATGTAATGGACTTGTGTTTGTCATGGGCCATTAACCGCTGGCGTGCACAGTGGCGAAAACGATCAGAGGGTTGCCCAATGACCAGCGCCGAGCTCGCCAAACCCAGCCGCAAGCAGCGTGTTCGCACCCTGTGGATTTCCGATGTGCACTTGGGCACCCGGGATTGCCAGGCCGAGCACTTGTCGCAGTTTCTCAAGGGCTACCACGCCGACAAGATCTACCTGGTGGGTGACATCATCGATGGTTGGAAACTGCGCGGTGGCATGTATTGGCCCCAGGCCCACACCAACGTCATTCGTCGCTTGCTGACCATGAGCAAGCGCGGCACCGAAGTGATCTACGTCACCGGCAACCATGACGAATTCCTGCGGCGCTATTCGAAGCTGATTCTGGGCAATATCCAGTTGGTGGATGAAGCGGTGCACGTCACCGCCGATGGTCGGCACTTGTTGGTGATCCATGGCGACCAGTTCGATGTCATCACCCGTTACCACCGTTGGCTGGCGTTCCTTGGGGATTCGGCCTACGAGTTCACCCTCACGCTGAATCGCTGGCTCAACCATTGGCGGGCTCGTTATGGCTACGGCTACTGGTCGTTGTCGGCGTACCTCAAGCACAAGGTCAAGACCGCCGTCAGCTTCATCAGCGATTTCGAAGAAGCCATCGCCCACGAGTGTGTGAAGCGCGAACTGCATGGCGTGGTCTGTGGGCATATCCACCACGCCGAGATGCGCATGGTGGGCGAGGTGGAATACCTCAATTGTGGCGATTGGGTCGAATCCTGCACGGCGCTGATCGAGCATTGGGACGGGTCGATCGAGTTGTATCGGTTGGCGGAGGCCCAGGCGCGGGAGGCGTTGCTCAAGGCCGAAAAGGTCGCTGAACCTGCGTGAGTCTTACACCCTTTGTGGCGAGGGGATAAATCCCCTCGCCACAGGGGGCACTGTGTCTGTCAGGGCGGCGTTTGTTCCGCCATCGCCGCCTTGTAGATCGATTGCTTGGGCGTGGCAAAGACCCTTTCCAGCATTGGCTCGAAGAAACTCAACGGCAGGGTGTCGTATTCGGCATCGAATGCCGCCGCGTCGTACTTCGCACAGAACTCAATGGTCGCCTGGTATTGCGGATGGCCACTGAATTGCTCGCGCAGGTGCCGGTCCATGCCCAGGTGATGGAAGAAGTAATAGCCCTGGAAAATCCCGTGCTTTTCCACCATCCACAGGTTTTCGGCGCTGACGAAGGGCTTGAGGATCGCCGCGGCGATGTCCGGGTGGTTGTATGAACCCAAGGTGTCGCCGATGTCGTGGAGCAGGGCGCAGACCACATATTCCTCGTCCCGCCCGTCACGGTAGGCGCGGGTGGCGGTTTGCAGGGAATGAGTCAGGCGATCCACCGGGAACCCGCCGAAATCGCCGTCCAGCAGCTTCAAGTGGGCCAGAATCCGGCCCGGCAATTGCCGCGCGTAGGCGCTGAAGTCGGCCGCGATGATCGCCCAGTCTTGCTGGGTGCCTTCTTCCATGTGGGTAAAGCGCGCGTGGTTGCTCATCGGCAGTCCTTATTAGAACGCGACCTTGCCCAGCAGCATGTCGCGGTACATGACGAAATCGCCGAGCAGGCTGTAGAGCGGATGCTGGAAGGTGGCGGGACGGTTCTTTTCGAAGAAGAAGTGCCCGACCCAGGCGAAGCCGTAGCCGGCCACGGGCAGGGCGAGCCACAGCCACCCGTTACCCATGACGAGAGCGAGGGCGAACACCAGAATGACCAGGGAGGTGCCGATGAAATGCAGTCGCCGGCAGGTGCTGTTGCTGTGTTCGCTGAGGTAATACGGGTAGAACTCGGCGAAACTATTGAATCGTTTAGCGTTTTCCACGACGGCTGGCTCTGTGGTTATTGTTCTGATACTTGAAGTCTAGAGCCATCAATCGCTACGGCCAGTGACAATCAGCGCCACTTTAGTATCCTTCGCAAATCCAGCCGTACCCTGCGGCTCGTCATGCAAGTAAAACGTCATGAGCGAACGAACCACTTCTTCAAGCTGGGCGATGGGGATTGTCAAGGCGTTGGAAATGGACGGCCTGGATTGTCGGGTGCTGTTCAAGCAACTGGGGCTGGACTTCGATGCGCTGGACGATCCGGATGCGCGTTTCCCCCAGGACTCGATGACCCGGCTCTGGCAACGGGCCGTGGAGTTGTCGGATAACCCGGCCATTGGCTTGAACATGGGCAAGGTGGTGCGCCCGGCCTCGTTCCATGTGGCTGGTTACGCCTTGATGTCCAGTCGCACCCTGGTGGAGGGTTTCCAGCGGCTGGTGCGTTACCAGCGGATCATTGCCGAAAGCGCCGATTTGAGTTTTCGCCAGTTGGAAGAGGGCTATGGGCTGATCCTGACGGTGCATGGCGACCACCTGCCGCCAACCCGTCAAAGTGCCGAAGCGTCCCTGGCGTGTGCGCTGGCCCTGTGCAGTTGGTTGACCGGGCGTACCCTGCACCCGGTGAAGGTGTTGCTCCAGGGCGCGGAACCGTTGGACCTGGCGCCTTATCATCGAGCCTTCCCCGCGCCCCTGGTGTTTGGCGCGCCTTATGACGCGCTGATCTTTGAGCGGGCCGACATGGAGGCGCCGCTGCCGACGGCCAACGAAGCCATGGCACAGCTTCACGACCGGTTTGCCGGGGAATACCTCGCGCGTTTTTCGGAAAGCCGCGTGACCCACAAGGCGCGACAAGTATTGTGTCGGCTATTGCCCCAGGGGGAACCCAAGCGAGACGCGGTGGCGCAGACGTTGCACCTGTCGCAGCGCACCTTGCAGCGGCGCTTGCAGGAAGAGGGCACCAGTTTCCAGAGCCTGCTCGAAGACACCCGTCGTGAACTGGCCGAGCAGTACCTGGCGCAGCCAGGCATGACGCTGCTGGAAATCGCCTATTTGCTGGGGTTCGCCGACCCGAGCAATTTCTTCCGGGCCTTTCGCCGCTGGTTCGACACCACGCCCGGCGAATACCGGGCGCGCTTGACGAGCCAGCCCGAACCGGTCAGTGGCGCCAGAACGCCGGGATACACAGCACGAACACCGTGATGATCTCCAGCCGGCCCAGCAGCATGCCCCCGGACAGAATCCATTTGGCCGCGTCCGGCAGCGGTGCGAAGTTACCGGCTGGCCCGATGGTTTCCCCCAGCCCCGGGCCGACACCGGACACGGTACTGGCCGCGCCGGTCAGGGCCGTCATCCACTCCACGCCCAGCAGTGACAGCAGCAGGGCGATCACGCAGATGGTGATGGCGAAGAAGAACGAGAACGTGAGGATCGAGCGGACGATTTCTTCGTCGAGGCGATGACCGTTGTACTTCTGCTTGATCACCGCACGGGGGTGGATCAGTTGGTTGAGGTTGGCCCGCAGCAGAATGTAGGCGACCTGGAAGCGGAAAATCTTGATCCCGCCAGCTGTCGAGCCCGAACAGCCGCCGACGAACCCCAGGTAGAAGAACAGCATCAAGGAGAAATTGCCCCACAGGCTGTAGTCGCCCAGGGCGAAGCCGGTGGTAGTGACGATGGACGTCACGTTCAGCGCCACGTGCCGCAGCGCGTCCAGCCAATGCAGGTCGGTGGTCGCCCAATACCAGGTGCCGAGTACCAGCCAGGTGACCAGTAGCACGCCGATGAGCCCTTGGACCTGCTGGTCCTTGATCAGCGCCCGGCGATTACCGCGCAGCGTCGAGACATACAGGGCAAACGGCAGGCTGCCGAGGATCATGATGACGATGGCGACCCAGTGCACCGCCGGCTGGGTCCATTTGGCCAGGGACAGGTCCGAGGTGGAGAAACCGCCGGTGGAGATCGCCGACATCGAATGGTTGATGGCATCGAACAGGCTCATCCCGGCCCACCAGAGCGCCAGGGTGCCGAGGATGGTGATGCCCACGTAGGACGCCACGATCAGTCGAGCCACCATGTGGGACCGGGGCATGACTTTTTCCGAGCGGTCCGAGGACTCGGTCTGGAACAGCCGCATGCCACCGATGCGCAGCAGCGGCAGGATCGCCACTGCCATGCCGATGAAGCCGATACCGCCGAGCCAGTGCAGCAGCGAGCGCCACATCAGGATGCCCGGGGACATGGTGTCCAGGCCGCTCAGGACGGTGGCGCCGGTGGCGGTGATGCCCGACATGCTCTCGAAGAACGAATCCGTATAGCTGATGTGCTGGGTCAGCAGGAAGGGCAGGGCGGCGAAGATACACACCACCAGCCAACTGCTGACGGTCAGCAGGTACATGTCCCGCGGACGCAGGTGGATGTGTTCCGGGCGTCCGGGAAGCACCAGCGCCAGGCCGGCGACGAAGGTAATCATGCTCGACCAGAGGAACGACGGCAGGTCGCGGGTGCGCTCGAAGACCAACAGGGTGGCCATGGGCACGACCATGAAGATCGCCAGGGTGATCAGGAAGATGCCGATGATGAAACCAATGATCCGCAGGGTCGGCAACGCCATGAAGTCCGCTCAGGCTGTAAAGGGAAGGGCGCCATTCTACCCGCGACAAGCGGCATGTAAACCGGCAGCCGGCGGCGCTTCCCGCTAGAATAGCCAAACATTTTTTCAGGAGGTGGCCGATGCAGGCTCTCGACGCTTTGCTCAACCGTGTTTCCGTCCCGCGCCTGGTGGAGCCGGCACCCACGCCGGAACAGCGCGAGGTCATGTTCGCCGCGGCCATGCGGGCGCCGGATCACGGCCAGTTGCGGCCATGGCGCTTTCTGACGGTCGAGGGGCAGGCGCGGCATCGCATGGGCGAACTGCTGGCCGAAGCGGCCAAATTCAACGACCCGCTCGTCCCCGAAGCCGTCGTGGAAAAAGCCCTCGCCGGCCCATTGCGCGCGCCGCTGGTGGTGGTAGTGATTGCCCGTCTGCAGGACCATTTCAAAATCCCGAAATCCGAGCAATTGCTGGCGGCCGGTTGCGCGGCCCATGGCATCTTGCTGGCCGCGTATGCCCAAGGGGTGGGTGGGGTGTGGCGTACTGGTGAGCTGGCGTATTCGCCGCATGTGGCCAGGGGGCTTGGCCTTGAAGAGGGGGAAGAGGTGATCGGTTTTCTCTACCTGGGCACACCGCAGAAAGAAGCGCGCACGGCGCCGCAGGTGGAAACCGCAGAATTTGTTAGCGAGTGGACAGGCCTGTAGGTAGGGCGTCTGGCGCAGCTCCTGTGGTGAAGAGGACTTATCTGTGGCGAGGGGATTTATCCCCGTTGGGCTGCGTAGCAGCCCCCACCCTGGGGTGACCTGACATTCCAAGGTGTCTGATCTAGGGCTGCTGTGCAGCCCAGCGGGGATAAATCCCCTCGCCACAAGGGGATCTATTCAGCTATTTAAAGGCTGGTTATCTGCACGCGTCAGCAATCGCCTCGGCCAGCAGGTCCAGGCGCGTGGCGTCGATGCCGGCCACGTTGGCCCGGCCGGTGCCGACCATGTAGACACTGTGGCGCTCGCGCAGGTGCTTGACCTGTTCCGGCGTCAGGCCAGTGTAGGAAAACATCCCGCGTTGCACGCCGATATGGGCGAAGCGCTCGCGCAAGCCATGGGATTCGAGGGCTTCCAGCAAACCGCTGCGCAATTGCGCGATGCGCAGGCGCATGGCCTGGACTTCATCGGCCCACAGGCTTTTGAGTTCCGGGTCGCCGAGGATGGTCGCCACGACGGCCGCGCCATGGTCCGGCGGTGTCGACCAGAGGTTGCGAGCGATGTTTGCCAGTTGGCTGCGGATGTCCACCAGTTTCTCGCCATCCCGGGCGCAGACGATCAACGCACCGGTACGGTCGCGGTACAGGCCGAAGTTCTTCGAACAGGAACTGGTGACCAGCACCTCCGGCAGGGCCTGGGCAAACAACCGGACCGCCCAGGCGTCCTGCTCCAAGCCATCGCCGAAGCCCTGGTAGGCAAAGTCGATCAGCGGTAGCAGGTCGCGGCTGCGCACCACCTCCAGGACCTGGCGCCATTGCTCATGGGACAGATCGAACCCGGTGGGGTTGTGGCAGCAGGCGTGCAGTAGCACCACATCGCCTTTGGGCGCCTGGTTCAAGGTCGCCAGCATCGCCTCGAAATCCAGGCGGTTATCGGCGCCCACGTAAGGGTAGTGGCTGGCCTTGACCCCCGCCGCGGCGAAAATGGTTTCGTGGATCGGCCAGGTCGGGTTGCTCAGCCATACACCACGGCCCGGCAGGCACTGGGCGATGAAGTCGGCGCTCAGGCGCAGGGCACCGGTACCGCCCGGTGTCTGGGTGGCGCCCGCGCGTTTTGCTGCGATCAGCGGCGAGTCGGTGCCCAGTACCAGCTCATTGATCAGTTGGCCGAACGCGGCGTCACCATGACCACCGATGTAGGTCTTGGTGGTCTGGCGATCCACCAGTCGCTGCTCGGCCCGTTTCACCGACTCAAGAATCGGCGTCAGGCCCTGGGCGTCCTTGTAGACACCCACGCCCAGGTCGAACTTGCTCGGGTTGCTGTCCGCCCCGTAGGCCTCCATCAGGCCGAGGATCGGGTCGCCGGGTACCCGGCCGATGGCATCGAAATGCATTACTTGCGGCCCTCGGCGGTCTTGGCCACATCATCGGTGCGGGCGGCCATGATGAAGTCGTTGCGGTGCAGGCCCTTGATGGAGTGGCTCCACCAGGTCACGGTGACTTTGCCCCATTCGGTGAGCAGGCCGGGGTGGTGGCCTTCGGCCTCGGAGATCTCGCCGACGGCGTTGGTGAACGCCAGGGCGTGCTTGAAGTTCTTGAACAGGAAGACTTTTTCCAGCTGCATGACGCCGTCGCGCACTTCGATGTTCCAGTCGGGGATCTGCTTGATCAGCACCGGCAGTTCTTCGTCGCTGACTTGCGGGGCATCGGCGCGGCAGGCTTCGCAATGGGCTTGGTTCAGAGTGTTCATGGTGTGTTCCTGAATCGAATATTTGGAAAGCGTCGATGCACCCACGCTAAAGCAAAGCGGCGTCGTGCAACAGACTCAATTGGGATTAAAAGAGGCGGTTCACGCCGCTTTTGGTGGGAATTTCGGGGCATGCAAGCCCAGCTCCCGACCGCGCTTGACCATGCCCATGATGTCTTCGTGAGCCAGGTCGAACAGACGCTTGAGTTCGGGCAGCACGAAATACACCGGTTGCAGGATGTCGATGCGATACGGGGTGCGCATGGCTTCCAGCGGATCGAAGGCCTGGTGTTCCGGCTCGTCCGACAGGCAGTACACGGTTTCCTTGGGCGAAGACAGGATGCCGCCGCCATAGATGCGCCGGCCCTGCGGGGTCTGCACCAGGCCGAACTCGATGGTCATCCAGTACAGGCGCGCCAGGTAAACCCGTTCTTCCTTGGACGCCTGCAGGCCGAGTTTGCCGTAGGTGTGGGTAAATTCCGCAAACCAAGGGTTGGTCAGCAGCGGGCAGTGGCCGAAGATCTCGTGGAAAATATCCGGCTCCTGCAGGTAATCCAGCTCTTCCCGGGTGCGAATAAAGGTCGCCACAGGAAACTGTTTGCTGGCGAGCAATTCGAAGAAGGTCTGGAAGGGAATCAGCGCCGGCACCCGGGCGACTTGCCAGCCCGTGGTCTCGCCCAGCACCTTGTTGATTTCGTCCAGTTGCGGGATACGGTCGTGGGGCAGGCCCAGCTTGTCGATGCCATCCAGGTATTCCTGGCACGCACGGCCTTCGATGACTTTCAGCTGGCGGGTGATCAGCGTGTTCCACACCGCGTGTTCTTCAGCGGTGTAGTGGATAAAACCTTGCGCATCGGGCTCGCGAGCCACGTACTGCGTCTGCTTCATGCTGCTCTCCTGCTGATTTCCCTCAGGGGGATGATGTGTTTGTTGTTATGTCCAGCGATGCATTAGAGATAACGCGAAGCAGCGGTGTGCGCATCGGCTTGGCGAGGATGGATTGGGCGAACGACGGGTTGATTCGTAAAATTTTCGTTACGAGTTGGCTGGCGCTACGATCTTTCCGGGACTTTCAGGTGGGAAACTGCCTACATCTGTCACATAATCTTGACGATTATTTACCTCGCCACGTCGAAAACCTCTATGGCGAGGGAGCTTACTCCCGCTGGGGCGTGTCGTGGGAGCTGCCGAAGGCTGCGATCTTTTGATCTTTCGCTTGAGATTCAAGCGGCAGGTGAAAGATCGCAGCCTTCGGCAGCTCCTACATGGCGCGCTTTTCTACCTCATACGCACCCGGGCCTTTCCATGCGCATCAAAGTCCACTGCCAGAACCGCATCGGCATCCTGCGAGACATCCTCAACTTGTTGGTGGAGTACGGCATCAACGTTGCCCGAGGGGAGGTCGGTGGTGAGCATGGCAACGCGATCTACCTGCACTGCCCAAACCTGATCAACATCCAGTTCCAGGCGCTGCGTCCGAAATTCGAAGGCATCGCCGGGGTGTTTGGCGTCAAGCGCGTAGGACTGATGCCCAGCGAGCGTCGGCACATGGAACTCAACGCCTTGCTCGGCGCCTTGGAGTTTCCGGTGCTGTCCATCGATATGGGGGGCTCCATCGTCGCGGCCAACCGGGCGGCGGCGCAGTTGCTCGGGGTGCGTGTCGACGAGGTGCCAGGCATCCCCCTGTCCCGCTACGCCGAGGATTTCGACTTGCCGGAACTGGTGCGCGCCAACCAGTCGCGTATCAATGGCCTGCGGGTCAAGGTCAAGGGCGATGTGTTCCTGGCGGACATCGCGCCACTGCAATCGGAACACGACGACAGCGAAGCCATGGCCGGTGCGGTGCTGACGCTGCACCGGGCCGACCGGGTGGGCGAGCGGATCTATAACGTGCGCAAGCAGGAGTTGCGCGGCTTCGACAGTATTTTCCAGAGTTCGAGAGTGATGGCGGCGGTGGTCCGTGAGGCCCGGCGCATGGCCCCCCTGGACGCGCCGCTATTGATAGAAGGCGAAACCGGCACTGGCAAGGAACTGCTGGCGCGCGCTTGTCACCTGGCGAGCCCGCGCGGGCAATCGCCATTGATGGCACTCAACTGCGCCGGGCTGCCCGAGTCCATGGCCGAGACCGAACTGTTCGGCTACGGGCCGGGGGCCTTCGAAGGCGCCCGGGCCGAAGGCAAGCTCGGCCTGCTGGAGCTGACCGCGGGGGGAACGCTGTTCCTCGATGGGGTCGGGGAGATGAGCCCGCGCCTGCAAGTGAAATTGTTGCGCTTCCTGCAGGACGGTTGCTTCCGCCGTGTCGGCAGCGACGAAGAGGTGTACCTGGACGTCAGGGTGATCTGCGCCACCCAGGTCGACTTGTCCGAACTCTGTGCCCGGGGCGAATTCCGTCAGGATTTGTACCACCGCTTGAACGTGCTTTCCTTGCACATCCCACCCCTGCGCGAATGCCTCGATGGCCTGGAGCCGCTGGTGGAACATTTCCTCGACCAGGCCAGCCGCCAGATCGGTTGTGCACTGCCCAAGCTGGCCCCGGCGGCGATGGACCGCCTCAGTCACTACCATTGGCCGGGCAATGTCCGACAGCTGGAAAACGTGCTGTTCCAGGCTGTTTCCCTGTGCGACGGCGGGAAGGTGAAGGCTGAGCACATCCGCCTGCCGGACTACGGCGTGCGCCAGCCCCTTGGCGATTTTTCCCTTGACGGCGGGTTGGACGAGATCGTTGGGCGTTTCGAGAAAGCCGTGCTGGAGCGCCTGTATTCCGAGCACCCGAGCAGCCGGCAATTGGGCAAGCGGTTGGGGGTCTCCCATACAACTATCGCCAACAAGTTGCGTGAGTATGAGGTCGGTAAAGACGCACCGTAAGGCAACCGATTATCGGGGTCACCGGGAGTTGGCCGATTTTTTGCTGGGGTACCTCCACATCAAGAGTCAGCTGTCGGTTTCATGGCGTTGCAGCCCGCCGATATAGACCGCGATGCAACGCCGCGTCAGAGGAGCTCCCGAGCCGTGTGCCATTTTTCAGTCACCCGAGTAGTGTACCCATGGCCGATTCCATTACCGTTACCAGCCCGCTGCTACCTCCTCTGGAAGAGTTCACGCCTTACCTGCAGCGAATCTGGGACAGTAAGCGCCTGACCAATGGCGGACCCTTCCACCAACAACTGGAACAGGAGTTGGCCGAATACCTCGGGGTCGAGCATCTGTCGCTGTTTTCCAACGGTACCCTGGCTTTGGTGACCGCGCTCCAGGCCTTGCGCATTACGGGTGAAGTCATCACGACGCCTTATTCGTTCGTGGCCACCTCCCACTCGCTGCTGTGGAACAACCTCAAGCCAGTGTTCGTGGACATCGACCCAGTGACCAAGAACCTCGATCCACGGCGTATCGCCGAGGCCATCACTCCGGCGACATCGGCGATTCTTCCGGTCCATTGCTATGGCATTCCCTGTGATGTCGAGGGCATCCAGGCCGTCGCCGATACCTACGGACTCAAGGTTATCTATGACGCCGCACATGCCTTCGGGGTCCGGCATAACGGCGCAAGCGTTCTCAACAACGGCGACCTGTCGATCCTCAGCTTCCACGCCACTAAGGTCTTCAATACATTCGAAGGCGGCGCCATCATCTGCCGTGACGAAAAAATCAAGCAGCGTATCGATTACCTGAAGAATTTCGGTTTCGCCGATGAAGTCACGGTCATGGCTCCCGGTATCAACGGGAAGATGAACGAACTGCAGGCGGCGTTCGGAGTGCTGCAGTTACGCTACATCGATGAGGCCCTGAACCGTCGGCAAAAGGTGTTTGAGTATTATCGGAGCGCCCTGGAGGGCATTCCCGGTATCAGCCTGCTGGAGCAACCGCAGGGGCTGGACTGGAATTTCGCTTATTGTCCGATCCTGGTCGATGGTGAGCGGTTCGGGGTGAGTCGGGATGAGCTGTACGACCGCTATCGCGCAGAAAACATTCTCGTGCGCCGGTATTTCTACCCGCTGATATGCGAGTTTCCAATGTATCGCGGTCTTCCCAGTTCGGACCTCTCCCAATTGGGCAATGCCTACAACGTGTCCCGCCAGGTACTTTGCCTGCCGATCTATCCGGATCTCGATCCGCAGACCCAGGCGCGAATCATCGAGGTACTGCTCAGGGCCCGGGTGGCATGAGCCAGGCCAATACCTCGAAGAAGTGCGCCCCGGCAGCTGACGAGCAGTACCGGGTTGCGCTCATGCAACCTTATTTCCTGCCATACCTGGGTTATTTCCAGCTGATCGCCGCTGTCGACTGTTTTGTCATCTACGACAATGTGCAGTTCATCAAGAACGGCTGGATCGAACGCAACCGTTATCTGCTGGAGCAGGAGCCGAAGTGGTTCCGTGTACCACTGAGCAAGGGCAGTCACACTCAGCAGATCATGGAAAAACGTATTGCCGAGACGTTCGATCCTGGCGATATCCTCAACAAGCTGAGTTTCGCCTATCGCCGCGCGCCCCACGCTCCGTACCTGCTGGCGTGGCTGGAAGCGCTGCTGGTCGAACCGGCTTCGAGCATTGCCGAGCTCAACGAACGAATCCTGCGAGCCTGCTGCGCGCTGATAGGGTTGCAAACACCGATCATGCGCTCCAGCGATCTGTCGATTTGCGCGGACAGCAAAGCCCAGGATCGGGTACTCGAAGTGGTCCAGGCCTGCGCCGGCACTCACTACCTCAATCCTGTCAATGGCGGTCACCTCTACCAGGCCGAGGTATTCCAACAGGTTGGTATTACCCTTGAGTTGCTCAAGGCGACCTTGCCCGACTACCGGCAGGGAGGGCGTGAACAACCCTTCGTGCCCGGCCTGTCGATTCTCGACGTCTTGATGTACAACGACGCGCAGACCGTGGGGGCCTGGGCAAAAGGTGGAGAAATTGTCCGTGCCTGAAGCCATCGGCGGTTATTTCGAACTGGAACTGCGTAAAGGACATAATCCTTACCCGCAGGCCGTTGCCTTCAACTCGGCCCGCTCGGCCTTCAAGGCTCTGGTAATGGCGCGCAGCCTGCGCCGGGTTCATTTGCCTTTTTACATCTGCGATGTCATGCAGGACGTGCTGCGCGGATCCGGCATCGAGGTGTTGCGCTATGCATTGACCGAACGGCTTGAGCTGCCGGACTTCCCTGCCCTGCAAGCCGATGAAGCATTGCTGTTCGTCGATTACTTTGGACTCAAAGCCGACTACATCGGCCAAGTACTCGCTGTTCGCTACGGCGAGCAATTGATCGTGGATAATTCCCAAGCGCTGTTTTCCCGGCCGCAGCCTGGGATTGCAACCCTGTATTCACCCCGTAAGTTCGTCGGCGTTGCCGATGGTGGCTGGCTGGCCAATGCGCCCGCTGATCTGCCGCAAGCGCCGACCAGTCGCTCGCAGGGGCGTTTTGCCGCGCTGCTGGGGCGTCTTGAAGACCCTCCGCAACATCACTATGCAAGCTTCCAGGCATTGGAACAGGCATTGGAGAGCGATGGCATCAAGGCCATGGCCGCCAGTACCGCGCGCCTGCTCGACAGTATCGATTACCACGAAGTTGCCAGGCGCAGGATAGACAACCTGGCGCATTTGCGCGGGCGCCTGGACCACCTCAACCGCTTTGCCGTCTGGCCCGCGCAGCCCGTTGCTGCATTGTGTTACCCGCTGCTGGTCAAGTCCGCCGAGACGGCGCTCCGGCTACACGCTCAACTGCTGGACCAACACATCTATGTACCCAGCTATTGGCGTGAAGTGCTGAGCAGCCCAACGGCGCCGCCCATAGAAAAGGATTGGGCACAGTGCTTGCTGCCGCTGCCGATCGACCAGCGATACAACGTCGATGACATGAATCGTCTCGCCGACGCCATCCTTCAGAACACGGGGAAATCATGAGCATTCTAGGTCAACGCATCCTGCTCAGGGCGCTGGAGCTCGAGGACTTGCCGCTGTTGCATCAGTGGTCCAACGACGAAGCCCTCTGGAGTCTGCTGGGTGGCTGGCATTTCCCCACATCGCGGGAAGCACAACGGGACTGGCTGCTGGGTCTCAAGAACGACTCGCTCAACCAGCGCTTCGGTATAGAGGTCCCGGGCCATGGCCTGATCGGTACGGCGAACCTGGTCGGTATCGACTGGAAAAACCGCACAGCCGAACACGGCATGATGATCGGTGATCCCTCCCTGCGCGGCCAAGGCCACGGCACCGACGTGATCGCCACGGTGATGCGCTATGCCTTCGACGAACTGGGCCTGAGTCGTCTCTCGACCACCATCATCGAGTACAACGCAGCGTCGCTGGCGACCTACACGCGCAAGACCCCTTGGGTCATCGAGGGCGTACAGCGCCAGTGGTACTACCGCAAGGGCCAGCGTTGGGATCGCATCATGCTTGGCGTGAGCGCCGAGGAGTATCGCGCATGGCAAGCTGCGCGGGGGGACAGCCTGTGAATCCGATCTTGCAGGAGCTGCAAGCGAACGGCTACGTCTGCCTGCCCTCGCTGATTACCGATCCGTTGCTTGACCAGCTGCGTGAAGACCTGGCGTGTGCCATAGACCGTTGCCGTCGGGTACAACTGGAGAACGGTATCACTCAGCGAACCGAGCAGACCGCGCACCATATACTTGCGCCAGACACCCGTTTCGTCGAATTGCTCGATCGATTCGCCGAATGGGGGATCGTCGACGTCCTGCGGCATATGCTGGGCGGTGCTGCGATTCTCAATTCGTTCGGCGGCCTGAACAACCTGAACAGCACTGATGCCTACGTGCGTAACGTGCACCGGGACGTGCGTTCCTGGTCAGCCGAGTCCATGCAGATGGCCCAGGCGCTGGTATTGCTCGACGACTTCACCATCGACAACGGCGCAACCCTGTTTCTGCCAGGCTCGCACTCCGCTCCTGAAAAACCCGACCCTCAGGTATTCGAGGCTCAGGCCCGCAAGGCCTTGGGCAGCGCCGGTTCGATCTACTTGTTCGACTCACGTATCTGGCATGCCGCCGGCGTCAATCGTACCGACCAGCCACGACGCTGCCTGACATTGACCTTCACGCGAAGCTATTTCAAACCGCAGTTCGATTATTGCCGAGCTTTGGGCGAAGACTTCTGCCGCTCGCAAACACCGAGCATGCAACAACTGCTGGGGTGGTATGCCCGTACTCCCTCGACCCTCCATGAGTGGTACCAACCTGAAGAACATCGTTTCTACAGGAAAAGCCAGGAATAACGCCATGTCCGTACGTGATTACAACAAAGAGTTTCAGGATAACGCTCATCGCAGCTACTTCTACGACTTCGATGCGCGCCTGCGACGCTACATGCTGGACAGCTTCGGCCCCTGGCTGGCGGAGGGACCGACCCTGGAAATGGGCTGCTTCGAGGGGGCTTTTACGACACTGTTCGCAGAGCGCTTTGCCGACCTGACGGTCATCGAGGCGGCCAGCGACCTGATTGACGTCACCCGGAAAAAGGTCGGCTCAGGCGTCAAGTTCGTCTGCAGTACCTTTGAAGAGGCCGAGCTGGAGCCGCGCTTCGATAACATTTTCCTGATCCACACCCTGGAGCACCTCGACGACCGCCAGGCGGTGCTCAAGCGCGTGCGGAACTGGCTCGCTCCCGGCGGTCGCCTGTTCATCGCCGTACCGAACGCCAATGCCCCTTCGCGGCAGATCGCCGTCAAGATGGGCTTGATCGAACACAACAGTGCCGTGACCGAAGGCGAGCGGCTGCATGGCCACCGGATCACCTACACCCTCGACACCCTCGATCACGAAGTACGCAGCGCCGGTTGGCAAGTGAGTCACCGTGGCGGGGTGTTCTTCAAGCCATTGGCCAACTTCCAGCTGGACAAGGCCCTGGAAACCCAATTGATCGATGATCGCTTCATGGATGCCTGCCATGCGCTGGGGATGGTCTATCCAGACCTGTGCGCCAGTGTCTTCGTCATTTGTGAGCAGCCCTCCAGCCCCAAGGCAACCATATGATCACCCCATCCGTGCATGGCAAGCCGCGTCACCCTTACTACATTGGTGCCCCTAACTATCGGGAGACCTCTTCGGGGGTATGCGTGCTGCACTACCTGTGCCACGTCCTGAACCTGTCCGGCTACGAGGCCTATGTCACCCCATGCCAGGTCAACCCGAAACTGCGCACGCCGATCCTGACCGATGAAGTGCGGCGGCACCATCGGTCAATCGGCTTGGCGCCGATTGCGGTCTATCCCGAAGTGATGGACGGCAACCCGGTTGGCGCTCCAATCGTGGCGCGTTATCTCCTCAATCGCGAAGGCTTTCTCACCGGCCGTGCGATCAGCGTGCAGAAGTCAGACCTGTTCTTTTATTACACCCAGGATTTTGGCGGTGACGGCCAGAGCAGCAACTTGCTCCTGTTGCCCGTCATCGACTCGGAGTTGTTTTCGCCGCCAACCGAGCCGGTGCAGCGTAGTGGCAACTACCTGTATCTGCACCGCTTCGACAAGACCAAGGTCGACTATTCGCTGCTGCCGGACGATATCGAAGTCCTGAGCATGGCCAACCCCAAGACCCTGGCCGAGCTGGCGCAGATTTTCCGAACCGCTTCAACGCTTTACAGTTACGAGATCTCAGCGACGTGCACCGAAGCCATGCTCTGTGGCTGCCCGGTTATCTACATGCCCGGCGGTCACGTCAAGACCCAGCCTTTCGTCGAGCAGTTTGGTGATGCGGGCTCGGCGCTCTATGGCGAGGTGGGCGGACTGGAGCGCGCCCGCGCAACCGTGATGCAGGCGCGCAGGCGCTGGCTGGACCTTGAAAAGGCCTTTTGGCCTCAGTTGGAGCGTTTCATCGATATCACTCAGCAAGCTGCCATCCAGCATGCCATTGATGTCCGCGTACCTTCCGTCAAGGACTGGCTGCGTAACCGCGTACTGACGCCGATCCAGCAGCAACTTGTCGACAAGCGTCGTCAACAACTCAGCGGACAAACCAGCCTGACGCTGTTGGTGCGCGATCCCCTGGGCGATTTCAATGCCTTGAGCGATACCCTGGAAAGTCTTGCGTTGTGGCGATCACGCTCATCGATCAGCTTGCGCATGGTGGTCCTGAGCACCTCGCCATCGCCTGTCAATCTGCCCGACAGCCTGCACTGGCTGACATGTGTCAACCCGGGGGCCTTCGAACTGAACGAGATTCTGCAGGCAGACGACAGCGACTGGATCATGCTGCTGACGGCTGGCGATGAGGTCCTGCCCGCCGGCACGTTGATGCTCGATCTGGAGCTACCGGGTGCCGATGGCTGCCGAATGATCTATTGCGATGGCATGTATCGCTCGGAGAATGGTGCTCAAGCGATTTTTCGACCTGATATCAACCTCGACTACCTCTTGAGCCTGCCATTGGCCATGGCCAGCCATTGGCTGATCCGTCGCGGGCTGGCGCTGGAGGTTGGCGGTTACGACCCGCAAGTGCCCGCAGCACTTGAATTGGACTTGATCCTGCGACTGATCGAAAGCGGTAGCATGAACGGCATTGCCCACTTGAGCGAACCGCTTGTGGCAAGCAACACACCCCTCCTTGTCGATAACCCGGATGAGCGCCTTGCCCTGCAACGGCACCTGGACAATCGCGGCTACGCGAACGCCAGGGTCCTGCAGGAACCGACCCGCCATTACCACATCAAGTACGGTCATGATCAGCAGCCCTTGGTGTCGATCCTGATTCCTACCCGGGACCAGTTGCCACTCTTGCAGCGCTGCGTGGACAGCCTGTTGTCGAAGACCCGCTACCCCTATTTCGAGATCATTCTGATCGACAATGGCAGCGAGACCGAAGAGGCGCTCACCTGGCTGAGCGAGATGGAGTCGATTGGCGGTGACAAGATCCATGTCATCCGCTTCTCCTCTGCGTTCAACTTCAGCGCTATGAACAATTTGGCGGCCAGCCGTGCGCGCGGCGAGTACCTGGTGTTGTTGAACAACGATACGGCAATCATTCGCGAAGATTGGTTGGACGAGTTGCTCAATCACGCCTTGCGCCCGGAAGTTGGGGTCGTCGGCGCCAAGCTGATTACTCCGGCGGGCACCGTGAAGCATGCAGGCCTGATCACTGGCCTGCGCGGCCCCGCCGGCAGCCCTTTCATCGATCAGGCTGCCAACGGCGGCGGTTACATGCAGCGCCTGTTGGTCGACCAGAACAGCAGTGCGGTCAGTGCGGCCTGCCTGATGATCCGCACAGCGATCTATCTGGAAGCTGGTGGTATGGACGACGCGCAGTTCCAAGTCACCTGCAACGATCTGGACCTGTGCCTGAAGGTGGCGAACCTTGGCTACCTGAATGTCTGGACACCCCATGCCGTGCTCTTGCATGAGGGTGAGGCGACCTGGTCAAGCGTCGGCAAGGACCCACTCAACCAGCAACGCTTCGCCATGGAACAAGAGCAGGCCTTGAGCAAATGGTTGAGCGTCTTGGCCAATGATCCCGCCTACAACAGCAACCTGTCGTTGCTCGGTTCCGGCTTCGAACTGGAAGCTATCAACGAGTTGACCTGGCGCCCGCTGTCCTGGCGACCGCTTCCGGTAGTGCTGGTACATCCTGCGAAGTCGGCAAAAGCCGCCAATCTGCGAGTTGTCGAGCCGTTCACTGCTTTGCGTGACTGCGGCAAAATCGAAGGTTGCATCAGCAGTAGCCTGTTACCGGCAACGACGCTTGCGCGCTACAACCCCGATATCATTGTCTTCCAGCATCAGGCCGACCCGCTGCGTCTGGAGCAGATGCAGCGCATCAATACCCTCTCAAAAGCCTTCAAGGTCCTTGAGTTGGATGCATTGACGCCAGCGATCCCTGGGTGGGCGACTTCACTGCAACAAGCGGCAAGCCTGGTCGACCGCATCATTGTGGCGACGCCTGCGATGGCTCAAGCCTGTGCCGGACTGCACCGCGATATTCGCGTCCTTGAAACGCGTCTGGATAGCAGATGGCGCAACCTCCCCAATGTGCGCCAGACGTTTGACATTCCTCGCATAGGCTGCGATATCGACCCGGCGCAGCCCTTCGTTCAGCCGTTGATCATCGAGCTGATGCAAGCGCTGGCCGGTCAGGTGGAGTGGGTACTGTGGGGTGATGTGCCAGCGTATCTGCGACCGCTCGCCAGCGAGGTTCATGATGACGTTCACGACAATCCCGATGTCATGGCAAGCCTCAATCTGGATATTGTCCTCGCGCCTCGGGGCTTCGGCCAGGCAGGCGAAGGCGCAAGTTCGCTGGATCATCTGCAGTATGGCGCTTGCGGCTACAGCGTGATCGGCAGCGATACCGCCGATTACCCGGGTGATCTCGCCATCACGCGCGTGGCTGACAGCCGGGAGCAATGGCTGGAGGCAATTCGTGATCACTTGGCTGACCGGCAAGCCTCACGGCGCCAAGCCGCGCGACTGCGCGAGCAAGTGCTGGACAACTGGGTCTTCGACGATGCCTATGCGGCGCAATGGATCAAGGGGTGGATGCCTGACTGACGCAGACCTCAGAGGCGGCAGGGGAGTGCACCCAGCCGCCCCTGGGGGGGAAGGGTCGACACTTGCCACTTACCGGCATAACTGCGCCGGTTTTTCGTCTTCGATACATCTCCACAAGCCCACCAACCCCCTCAAGCCCTTTGTTTACAGGCCTGCGTGGCATCTAGGGGAAGTTGGTCTGCAAATTGCTTGAGGCTGTGCAACACAGCAGTGGACGGCAAACGTCCGGCATGCAGAGGAACGACAGTGGACAAGTACCTTTATGTGGCAATGACCGGCGCCAGCCAGAACGCCCTGGCGCAACGGGCCCATGCCAACAACCTGGCGAACATCTCCACCAATGGTTTTCAGAAAGACCTGGAGCAGGCGCGCTCGATGCCGGTGTTCGGCGACAGCTTTCCGGCGCGGGCCTTTGCCCTGTCCGAGCGTCCCGCTACTGACTTCACCCCGGGCGCGCTGGTGGAAACCGGTCGTGACCTCGACGTCGCGGTGAGCGGGCCGGGCTGGATGGCCGTGCAGAACCCCGACGGCGGTGAAAGCTACGTGCGTACCGGCAGCCTCAATGTCGATGCCTTGGGCGTACTGCGGGCCGGCAACGGCATGCCGGTGATGGGCAACGGCGGTCCGATCGCCGTGCCGCCGGAACAGAAAATCGAAATCGGCCAGGACGGCACCATCAGCATTCGCGCCATGGGTGAAGGCCCGCGGGTGATGGCTGAAGTGGACCGCATCAAGCTGGTCAACCCGGACCTCAAGAACATGACCAAGGGCCTGGATGGCTCGATCCGTACCAAGGACGGCCAGCCGGCGCCCATCGATGCCAACGTGCAGTTGGTGTCGGGTTTCCAGGAGGCGAGCAACGTCAATGCCGTGGATGAAATGACTTCGGTGCTGGCTTTGGCCAAGCAGTTCGAGCTCCACGTCAAGATGATGAACACCGCCAAAGAAGGCGATGAAGCCATGGCTCGGGTCTTGCAGATCTAATCATTAATTACAGCGCTGCGCCGAAAAACAGGCGTACGAGGAGAACCGAATGCTTCCGGCTCTATGGGTTGCCAAAACAGGTCTGTCCGCCCAGGACACCAACCTGACGACCATTTCCAACAACCTGGCGAACGTTTCGACCACGGGTTTCAAACGTGATCGCGCCGAGTTCCAGGACCTGCTGTATCAGGTAAAGCGCCAGCCTGGCGCCCAGTCGACCCAGGACAGCGAATTGCCGTCGGGCCTGCAAGTGGGTACCGGTGTACGCATTGTCGGCACCCAGAAGAACTTCAACGCCGGCAGCCTGCAGACCACCGAGCAGCCGCTGGACATGGCCATCGACGGTCGCGGTTTCTTCCAGATCCTGCAGCCGGACGGCACCACGTCCTACACCCGTGATGGTACGTTCCACCTCGACTCCAACGGCCAGATCGTCAACGCCAGCGGGTTCGCCCTGGAGCCGGCGATCATCATTCCGAACGATGCGCAGACCTTTACCGTGGGCCGTGACGGCACCGTGTCCATCACCGTGGCGGGCAACCCGGCCGCCCAGGTGATCGGTAACCTGCAGACCGCCGACTTCATCAATCCGGCCGGCCTGCAAGCGGTGGGCAACAACCTGTTCCTGGAAACCGCTGCCAGTGGCGCGCCGCAAGTCGGCACCCCGGGCCTGAACGGTTTCGGCACCACGCTGCAGAACACCCTGGAAACCTCCAACGTGAGCACCGTCGAGGAAATGGTCAACATGATCACCACCCAGCGTGCCTACGAGATGAACTCCAAGGTGATCTCCACCGCCGACCAGATGCTCTCGTTCGTTACGCAGAATCTGTAATCGTCACAACGCCCGTCATTACGTAGACAGGGCGGCCCCAGGGTCGCCTGCAACACCAAGAGGTAGGGTCATGAAACGCTTCGTATCTGTTCTGGCACTGAGTGGCATCACCGCACTCGCGGGCTGTGTCGCGCCGACACCCAGGCCCAATGACCCGTATTACGCTCCGGTGTTGCCGCGTACGCCGTTGCCGGCTGCCGCCAACAATGGCTCGATCTACCAGGCCGGCTTCGAGCAGAACCTGTACAGCGACCGCAAGGCCTTCCGGGTCGGTGACATCATCACCATCACCCTGAACGAGCGGACTCAGGCCAGCAAGAACGCCAACTCGCAGATCGACAAGACCAGCGAGACCAGCGTCGGCTTGACCTCGTTGTTCGGCTCCAGCCTGACCACCAACAACCCGGTCGGTGGCGGCGACCTGAGCCTCAACGCCGGGTACAACGCTGACCGCGCCACCAAGGGCGACAGCAAGTCCGGCCAGAGCAACAGCCTGACCGGCTCGATTACCGTGACCGTCGCCGATGTGTTGCCCAACGGCATCATCGTCGTGCGCGGCGAGAAGTGGCTGACCCTCAACACCGGTGACGAACTGGTGCGCATCGCCGGCATGGTTCGCGCCGACGACATCGCCACCGACAACACCGTTTCGTCCACCCGTGTGGCCGATGCGCGCATCACCTATTCGGGCACCGGTGCCTTTGCCGATGCGAGTCAGCCAGGCTGGTTCGACCGTTTCTTCCTCAGCCCGAAGTTCCCTTTCTAGGTGGCCCAGTTGAATCTTAAGCAGCTGTTGATCGGTGCTCTAGTGATGTCCGCAGCCTTTACCGCTCAGGCCGAGCGTTTGAAGGACATCGCCAGCATTTCCGGTGTGCGCTCCAACCAGTTGATCGGCTACGGCCTGGTCGTGGGCCTGAACGGCACCGGCGACCAGACCACCCAGACCCCGTTCACCCTGCAGACCTTCAATAACATGCTGTCGCAGTTCGGCATCAAGGTGCCGGCCGGCTCTGGCAACGTGCAGTTGAAGAACGTTGCAGCGGTGTCGGTCAGTGCCGATCTGCCGGCGTTCGCCAAGCCCGGTCAACAAGTGGATATCACCGTTTCGTCCATCGGTAACTCCAAGAGCCTGCGTGGCGGTACGTTGCTGCTGACGCCGCTCAAGGGTATCGACGGCAACGTCTACGCCATCGCCCAGGGCAACCTGGTGGTGGGCGGTTTCGATGCCGAGGGACGCGACGGTTCGAAGATCACCGTCAACGTTCCGTCGGCCGGTCGCATTCCCGGAGGTGCGTCGGTGGAACGGGCGGTGCCGAGCGGTTTCAACCAGGGCAACAGTCTGACGCTGAACCTCAACCGTTCCGACTTCACCACCGCCAAGCGCATCGTCGACAAGATCAACGACATGCTCGGCCCAGGTGTGGCCCAGGCCATCGATGGTGGGTCGATCCGTGTCACCGCGCCGCTGGATCCGAGCCAGCGAGTCGACTATCTGTCGATCCTGGAGAACCTCGAGGTTGATCCGGGCCAGGCGGTGGCGAAAGTCATCATCAATTCGCGTACCGGCACCATCGTCATCGGCCAGAACGTCAAGGTTTCCCCAGCCGCCGTGACCCACGGCAGCCTGACCGTGACCATCACCGAAGACCCGATCGTCAGCCAGCCGGGGCCATTGTCCAACGGTCAGACTGCCGTGGTCCCGCGTTCGCGGGTCAATGCCGAGCAGGAAGCCAAGCCGATGTTCAAGTTCGGCCCGGGCACGACCCTGGATGAAATCGTCCGGGCGGTGAACCAGGTCGGCGCGGCGCCGGGCGACTTGATGGCCATTCTCGAAGCCTTGAAACAGGCCGGCGCGTTGCAAGCCGACCTGATCGTGATTTGAGGGGCGAGTCATGGATATGCGCAAGGGCGCTTTGATCAGCGGGGATTCGGGTTCCTACTCGGACCTGAATCGCCTGAACCAGCTCAAGGTCGGCGACAAGAACAGCGACGGCAACCTGCGTAAAGTGGCGCAGGAATTCGAGTCGCTGTTTCTCGGTGAAATGCTCAAGTCCATGCGTTCGGCCACCGAGGCCTTGGGCAAGGACAACCCGATGAACACGCCGGAAGCCAAGCAATACCAGGAAATGTACGACCAGCAATTGGCCGTTTCCATGTCCCGCGAAGGCGGCGGTATCGGCCTGGCCGATGTGCTGCTGCGCCAGATGTCGAAGAACAAGCCACTGGCGCCCGGTGAGGCGGCGACGTTGTCGGCGGCCAAGCAGCAAGAGGCCCTGGACAAGGTCGCCAAGGCGCCGGTCCCGACGCCAGTGGCGGCGGGGACCTTGCCCACCGACGGTCCGTTGTCGCGTACCAATGGCCAGCGTCCGTTGTGGGCTTCGCGGGCCGTGAGTGCGCCGCAAGGCGCCGAGGGCGTCCACCGCAACGACATGGAATTGCTCAATCAGCGTCGCCTGGCCCTTCCGCCAAAACTGGCCGACCGCCTGCTCGCCGGGCTGGTGCCTTCGGCCTCGGCCAATGCCGATGTCCCTGCGCAGAACCTGCTGCCGGATCGCGCCATCGCCGCCATCAAGCCGACCACCGGCGAACTGGCCAATGGCGACTGGCTGGCCGCGCTCAAGGCTTCCGAGCCGAAAGGGGACATGCAGGTCTATGGTCGCGCCGTGGCCCAGCCACCGCTGGCACCGGCGCGCAAGGCCTTCCGCGATGCCGATGAGTTCGTCAACGCCATGCTGCCAATGGCCAAGGAAGCTGCCGACCGCATCGGTGTCGACCCTCGTTACCTGGTGGCCCAGGCTGCCCTGGAAACCGGTTGGGGCAAGTCGGTGATGCGCCAGCCCGATGGCAGCAGCAGCCATAACCTGTTCGGCATCAAGGCCAGCGCCAACTGGAAGGGCGATTCGGCACGGGCGATCACCAGCGAATTCCGCGATGGCGCGATGGTCAAGGAGACGGCCGAGTTCCGTTCCTACGCCTCGTACCGCGACAGTTTCCATGACTTGGTCAACCTGCTGCAAAGCAACAGCCGCTATCAAGATGTGCTGAAGTCGGCCGATAACCCCGAACAGTTTGTACGCGAATTGCAGAAGGCCGGTTACGCCACCGACCCGCACTACGCCAGCAAGATTTCGAACATAGCCCGGCAGATGACGAGTTACCAAAACTACGCTTCTGCAGGCGCCACCACGACTTTATAAGGTCTGAACCATGAGTTTGCTCAATATAGGGATGTCGGGTCTGTCAGCAAGCCAGACTGCGTTGGTGACCACGGGTAACAACATTGCCAACGTCGATACCGCTGGGTATTCGCGTCAGCAGACCGTGCAGACCACCAAGGCCTCGAACCAGTACGGCAACGTGTTCATTGGTTCCGGCACGACCCTGGCCGATGTGCGCCGGGTGTATAACGCCTTCCTTGAAGCACAACTGAAAACCACCACGTCGCTCAACAGTGACGCGGCGGCCTACCAAGGGCAGATCACGCCGCTCGACTCCCTGCTGTCGGACAGCGGCACCGGCCTCAACGGCGCACTGACCAAGTTTTTTGCCTCGGTGCAGAACGTCAACGCCAAGCCGGGTGATGATGCATCCCGGCAGTTGCTGCTCAGCGATGCCCAGGCCTTGAGCAACCGTTTCAATTCGATTTCCAACCAGTTGACGGAGCAGAGCCAGAACATCAATGGCAACCTGTCGAACATGGTCGACCAGGTCAATAACCTGGCGGCCACCGTTGCGCAGTTGAACAAGAAAATTTCCGAAGTCTCCAACGCCGGTGGCGCCCCCAACGACCTGCTCGATGCCCGCAGCGAAACCATTCGCCAACTGTCGACCTTCACCGGCACACAGGTTGTCGAGAACGGCAGCAGCCTGGACATCTACCTGGGTTCCGGTCAGCCGTTGGTAATGGGCAACATCGTCAATACCCTGGAAGCGGTGCCGGACAAGAACGATCCGGGGCGCATGGGCATCCAGCTCAACAGCGGTTCCAGCTCCATGGACCTGACGTCGGTGCTCACCGGCGGCGAGATCGGCGGCCTGATGCGTTACCGCAGTACCGTGCTCGACCCGGCCATGAACGAGCTGGGGCGCGTGGCTCTGGTGGTCGCCGACCAGATGAACAGTGTCCAGGCCTCGGGCATCGACATGAACGGGGCCTTCGGCTCCAACTTGTTCACTAACATCAACAGCGCCACGCAGATCAGCCAGCGCAGCGTTGCGTCGTTGAACAACAGCGCCGGCTCCGGCAACTTCAACATCGCCATCAAAGACTCCGGCAAACTGACCACCAACGACTACAAGGTGACGTTCACCAGCGGCACGGACTACACCGTCCAGCGCCTGCCGGACGGCACCTCGATGGGCGCGTTCAACACCGCGACCACGCCACCTCCGGTGATCGACGGTTTTTCGATGACGTTCGCCAACGGCACCGCCGTCGCCGGCGACTCGTTCAAGCTCACGCCGACCCGCAACGCGGCGACCAACATCAAGACCGAGATGACCGACTCCAAGCGGCTGGCGATTGCCGCGCCGTTGGGCGCCGCCATCGTGCCGGGGGGCAGCGGCACACTGACCATCCCGGCCAGCGGCCAGCCGAGCATGACCACCAAGCTGGACATCTACGACGCAGCCACCACGACCATCATCCAGAACGGCATCAAGAACTCCATGCCGGTCAAGGTGGTGTTCGGCGCGACGTCCGCCGATGGCACCAGCCAGGCTTATCAATTGCTCGATGCCAAAGGTGTCCAGATCAGCAATGGCACGATCAAGCCCGGCGAAAGCAACACCTTGAGCCTGAGTGTTCCGCTCAAGGACGCCAGTGGCAACCCGATCATGGATTCGTCTGTGCCGCCGGTTCAACGCACCGTCACGTTCGACATGTCCATTGCCGGTGCTCCATCCAACGGCGCCTCGATCAATGTCAGCCTCAGCCAGGCCGGTAGCCTGGACAACCGTAACGGTACTGTCCTGGCCGGTTTGCAGACCGCCAAGACCGTAGACACCGGTTCGGCCAGCAAGGGTATTTCCCTGAACGATGCCTACGGCAAGCTGGTGGAAGGCGTCGGCGCCAAGGCCGCCCAGGGCAAGCTCGACAGCGCCGCCACTGGGGCGATCCTGGACAATGCCAAGACCGCCCGCGATTCGCTGTCGGGTGTGGACCTGGATGAAGAAACCGGCAACCTGGTCAAGTTCCAGCAGTACTACACCGCGTCTTCGCAGATCATCAAGGCGGCGCAGCAAATCTTCAGCACATTGATCAACAGCCTTTAAGGAGCCGTAGCCCATGCGCATTTCTACCTCTCAGTTCTACGAAAGCACGGCTGCGAACTACCAGAAAAACTTCGCCAAGGTGGTCAAGACCAGCGAGGAAGCCAGCAGCCTGGTGCGCGTGAACACCGCCGCGGACGATCCGGTGGGCGCCTCGCGCTTGCTGCAACTGGGCAACCAGGCTTCGATGCTTTCCCAATACGAAACCAACGTCACCACCATCAAGGCGACCCTGGGCACGACCGAAGCGGTCATGACCAGCATCGGCAACGTGCTGCAGCGCGCCAAGGAATTGGCCGTCAGTGCCGGTAACGCCGCCTACACCGACGCGGACCGTAAAGCGGTTGCCTCGGAATTGGGGTCGATCGAAGATCAGTTGCTGAGCCTGATGAACACCAAGGATGAAAACGGCAAATACATCTTCTCCGGTTCCAAGGGCGATGTCGTACCGTTCACCCGCAACGGCGATGGCACCTACAGCTACAACGGCGACCAGGTGACCCTGGATCTGCCGATTGGCGACACCATGTCGATGGCCACCAACAGCACCGGCTGGGAAGTGTTCCAACAGGCTGTCAACACCAGTCGCACCCAAGTCACCATGACTGCGCCGGCGGTGGATGATGGTCGCGTGGTACTGACCAACGGCCAAGTGTCGTCCAGCGTGACCTACAACAGCCAGTTCCGCAGTGGCGAGCCGTACACAGTGGAATTCGTCAGCGGCACCCAATTGAAAATCACCGACTCGGGTGGCAACGATGTGACCGCCGAAGCCAGCAAGGGCGGGGTCATCGAGCCTAGTAACCAGATCGGGCAGACGGTGAGCTTTCGCGGTGTCGACTTGACCTTGAACGTCAACCTTCAAGCAGGCGATGTTGCAGGCACGGTCTTGCCCGGCCATACCTTCACCCTGGCTGCCAAACCCGATTCGTTCACCCCGGCCCGCAGCCCGGGCAACACCACCGCGACCCAGATCACCGGTAGCGCAATCACTGATCCGACGGCCTACCACGCCAGCTTTCCGACGGGGGCGGCGGTGCTGAAGTTCACCAGCGCCACGGATTTCGACCTGTACGCCGCGCCACTGACCGCCGACAGCAAACCGGTGTCCAGCGGTACCCTGGCGGGCAACGTCGCCACCGCTTCCGGCGTGAGTTTCACCCTCAATGGTGCCCCGGCCGCCAACGATCAGTTCAGCATCGCGGTCAATACCCACGAGACGCAGAACATCCTGGACACCGTGAACCAGTTGCGGACTGCTTTGAGCACGCCGGCCGATGGCGACAACATCGCCATCCAGAAACTGAATGCGTCACTGGCTTCGGCGATCGGCAACCTGGCCAGCGGCACTGACCACTTGACCAGTGCATTGAGTTCGGTCGGTGGTCGTGGCCAGTCGCTCGATACCCAGAGCGATACCAATCAGAGCTTTGTCCTCGCCAACTCGCAGACCCAGTCGGCGATTCGTGATTCCGACCCGGCCGAAGTGATGACGCGCTTGACCTTGCAGCAGACGATGCTGCAGGCGTCGCAGTTGGCGTTCAGCAAGATCGCGCAATTGGGGTTGTTCAACAAAATGTGATCCAGGACAGGGACCGTGACGCTATAAGCGGTCCCTGACCCGTTCCTCTATACGATTCAGGACGTCCTGCTCTCGCCTGAGTTGACGCCCAACGGTTGAGAGCCATGCGTGTGAAATCAGCTCCTCTTGTCAGCATTGCCATCCCCGCGTACCACCCACGCTTTTTCCGCCTCGCCTTGCAAAGCGCGCTCGAGCAGACCTACGAGAACCTGGAGATTGTCATCTGCGACGACTGCCGCACCGATGCAATCGAGCAGATTGTCCAGGAAGTTGGCATGGGCTCCACTGTTACGGTGCGTTACCTGCGCAACCCGATCCGGCTGGGGTTCCAGCAGAATCTGTTGCGCTGCCTTGAAGAGTCCCGGGGCGAGTTCATCAAGTTCCTGTGCGATGACGACCAGTTGCTGGCGTTCTGCGTCAGCCAACAGGCGGCCATCTTGCAGGAGCATGCGCAAGTATCGCTGGTGATCAACAAGCATCATTTAATCGATGCCGACAACTATGCCTTGCCGGTCCGCGTTGAAAATACGGGCATTACGCAGTTCGATGCGTTGTTCAACGGCAACGACATGCTGGCGTATTTTGAAAAGACCACCCGTAATATTCTCGGTGGTTTGAGTGGCGCATTGATGCGTCGCACAGATGTCGACGCCCTGCTGCCAGCGTTGGCGCGGCCCGGCGAAGGCTTCGAGGCTGTCCTCGATTTTGCCTTGTTCATCTGCCTGTTGCGCCGGGGCAATCTGGTCCAGCTTTATGCCGAGGGAAGCGGCCAGCGGTTGCACCCCGAGCGCCTCGAGCGTCAGCACAAGATGGTTGAGGCGGCCACGGTAGAGCTGACCTGGCTCAAGGAAATGCTGGCTCAGCGCAGTGGCGAGCCGGCGCCAGCCAGTGGCTGGGTGCGTTACCAGTCGCTGGGGCAGCCCAAGGAGCCAGGGGCGCCCGTGTGGGAAGAAATCAACGTCTATTCAGTCATTGCGACTCGCCAGGGCGTCATCGGCTCGCAAGTCGGCACGGACATCGAAAGCTACGCAGACCTCTATGCACAGTGGCTGACATGTCGACGTTTCAGTCCATTGCGCAAGCAAGTCTTGTCCCGGCAGATTGCCCGCTGGGCCTATCGACCGATGATCGTTCCCGTCATCATCGATGAGCAAGATGATCCTTATGCGCTGGGTATTACCCTGCAGAGTATCGCTACCCAAGCCTATGCCTGCGAATCGGTGCTGTTGCTGTCCAATGGGCGCCAGGCCGTGGACAACCATGTCCTGCGCCTTGGCCTGCAAGCGGACTGGGCGCAGCAGCTCAATGGGCTGTTGCCTCAACTGGACGGCGCCGACTGGTTCTACCTGCTGCGTGCCGGCGATCGCTTGACGGAGTCTGCGCTGCTGATCATGGCCGATCGGATTGTCAGCTCGCCGGCTGCTGCCTGTCTCTACAGCGATGAAGGTGCGCTGGTGGATGACAAGTCGGTGGAGCCGATCTTCAAACCTGACTTCAATCTCGACCTGATGCGCGCTTATCCCTATGTTGGTCGGACACTGGCTTTCGAGCGTGCCCGATTCCTGGCCTCGGGTGGATTCGATTCGAGCCTGGGCGAGCTGGCACCCCATGACTTGATCTGGCGGCTGGTGGAAACGGACGGGCCACAGGTCGTTGGGCATATTCCTGAAGTCCAGGTCGAGTCGACGTTTTCGTTTGCCCAATGGCTGTCGTTGCCGGAAGTCATCGAGCAAAACGCCCGGCTGATCGAAGCTCATCTACAGCGTATCGGCGTGCCTTACCGGCTTCACCCAGGACCGCTACTGGCGTTGGTCCCGCGCATCGAATACCTGTTCGCCGAGCGCCCCCTGGTGTCGATCGTCATCAGCGTCAAGGATGACCTGGGCGCGCTGGAGCGTTGCGTCAACAGCCTGATCAGCACGACTGCGTACCCGCATTACGAAATCATCATTGTCGATAACGCCAGTGAAAACGCCGAGCTGCAGCATTGGCTGCGGGCCATGGCCGAGCTGGGCAGTGAAAAGTTGCGAATATTCCTGCACCCGGAAAGCAGCAGCGAAGCAGTGATCCGCAACTTCGCCGCGCAGCATGCCCGCGGTGAATACCTGTTGTTGCTCAACCCCAATTGCATCGTGCTGGAAGCCGCCTGGCTGGATGAGTTGCTCAATCATGGACAACGTCCCGAGGTCGGTATCGTGGGGCCTCGTACACTCAACCAGCAAGGCCGGGTCATCGACGCCGGCATGATCATGGGGCTGGGTGGGTTGGCGGGCAGGGCCTTCGTCAACGAATCGGTCATGTCTGGCGGCTATATGCAACGCTTGCAGACGGTACAGAACTGGAGCGCTGTCGGCGATCACTGCCTGTTGGTGCGCAAGCAGGTTCTGGAGGAGGCCGGTGGGTTCGATGAGTCGATCACAACACAGCGCATCAACGCTCTGGAGCTATGTCAGCAGGTCGGAAAAGACGGCTACCTGATCGTCACCACGCCTTACAGTGATGTCGTGCTGGTGTCCGGCGTGGAAGCCAGTCGCGATCCTTCGTGGAAGCAGCGGCTGGAGCTCGAACAAGAGGCGTTCTATCAGCGCTGGTTGCCCAGGATTGCCAACGATCCTGCCTACAACCGTAACCTGACCCTGGTCGGCAAAAGCTTCTGCCTCGAGCCCGGACCACGCACCGGCTGGAATCCATTGATCACCCGCAACGTTCCTTCGATCCTGGGGCTGGCGGTCAATACCTCGGCGGTGGGGCATTACCGCGTCAGCCAACCGTTATTCGAACTGGAAGCGGCTGGGCGAGTCGTGGGGCGTGTTGCCTACGATACGCCCTCGATCATCGACATCGAGCGCCAGTCACCGGATGTGATCATCCTTCAGGGTCGCTACAACGTGGGTAAGTTCAAGGACATCACTCAAGTCAAGACTTACTCCAACGCCATGCGCATCTACGAATTGGATGACTACATCGCCAGGGTCCCGGAAAAAAACGAACACCGCCGCAATATGCCGGACAATCTCGAGGACTTGCTACGCCAGGGGATCGGCCTGTGTGATCGGGTGGTAGTGTCCACTCATCCGTTGGCGGATGCTTTGTCGAGCATGCATCACGATATCCGCGTGGTACCGAACATGCTGGCTGCCGGCCTGTGGAACCAGCTCAGAAGCCAGCGTGCAACCTCCAGCAAGCCGCGTATCGGCTGGGGCGGCGGCACCAGCCACCGTGGCGACCTGGAGCTTATTGCCGATGTCGTTCGGGAATTGGCCGACGAAGTCGAATGGGTGTTCTTTGGCATGTGCCCCGATTTGCTCAAGCCTTATATCCATGAGTTTCATCCGGGCGTGAGCCTGGCGGCTTATCCGGCGAAGCTGGCCAGCCTGAACCTCGACCTGGCCTTGGCGCCGTTGGAGTTCCATATCTTCAACGACTGCAAGAGCAACCTTCGCCTGCTGGAATACGGTGCGTGCGGCTATCCGGTCATTTGTTCGGATACCGAGGCTTACCGGGGGCACCTGCCTTGTACCCGGGTCCTCACCAACAGCACCGAAGAATGGCTGGAGGCAATCCGTATGCACCTGGCGGATCCGATTGCCAGCTACCGGATGGGCGACGAATTACGTGAAGTGGTGCTGCGCGACTTTATCTTGCGCGGCGATAACCTGCAGTACTGGGCCAATGGTTGGCTACCGGATTGAGAGTTTCAACTCACGAAACTCCCGGTGTCGCTGATGCGGTCACCCCACTTGTTAAGGAATGAATATGCAAAGCAATGTCCCAACAGGATCGACTGCGCCGTTGAATGAACGGTTTACCCTGGTGCTACTCGCTCACGACCAGTCGACTGCCCTGCGGCGGGCGTTGCGCCATTACCGCGACAGTTCGTTCGCCGTACTGGCGATCGACTCGTCGAGCCTGGTCGACGCTGATATCAAGGCAGCGTTCCCCGGCGTGCAATACCTGCACGCGCCCACGGCCATTGGTTTCGGCGACAAGGTTCGCCAGGCCGTCGAGCGCGTCGCCACGCCTTACCTGGCGATAGCCGAAGCCGAGAGTTTCCTGCTGCCGCCGGCGCTGGAACAGGCGTTGAATTTCCTGGAAGCGCACGCTGACTACAGTGCCTGCCAAGGCTACAGCCTGGCGTTCGAGGCCCATGCCGATCGTGTCGACTATTACTTGCTCGATCGCAAGGGCTGTGAGGATTATTCCGGCCCATCGGCCGAAGCCCGGCTGGCCGTTTTTGCCGAGGATTGCCCGTCCCTGGTGAATGCCCTCACGCGCACTGAAACCCTGCGGCGCAGTTACGCTGCGTTGCCTGCCGGTTTTGATTCGCGGTTGCAGGAGGCCGGTCATTGCTATGGGGTGGTGGCGGATGCCAGGGTTCGCTTGCTGGACATTCCTTATGGCCTGCATGAACGTAGCCGCGTGGCGAAGCCACAGAGCCAGGTTGCCACGGCGCCAGGCTCCGTGGACTTGCGTGCGGTCGCTGAACAGGAGCGTTTTGCCACGGCCCTGGCCGGTGCCTTCGGTACGGATACCTCGGTGCGGGACTATGCCAAGGCCATCGTCAAGAAACTGGACGAGCGTTCAGTGCCACAGACCAGGAAGCTGTTCGAGTCGATCTGGGATTCGCGGCGTGGCGAGCCGGTCCGTCGTTTCGAACCGACGCAATACGTTGAGATGCCGTTCTATAACCAGGCTTTTTTCGACGTGCTCACTTCGCTGGAATTCCTGCTGCATGCGGCGCCAAGCGGGCAGGTGCAGTTGAAAGAGCTGGAAGCCGTCATGCTCAGGCAGAAGGAGCTCTCCCGCCCCCAGCGCAACACCAGCGCCGAGCCGCTTGATGAACAGCTGGCGAGGGCTTTCCTGAGTTATGCGTTCAACCAGGATCTGGTGAAGCAACTGCTGGAGGTCATGCAGGCCAAAGGTGACAAGCGCTACGTGCAAATGCTCCAAACCTGGGACCAACGGCTCAAGGCGGCGGCGTTTGAAAATACCGCGAGGCTGTTCGACGTCACACGCTCCGGTCAATTGCTGCGCTGGCTCGAGGCGCGTGAACCGAGTGCCAGTGAAGCCCGGAAAGTGTCCCAATACCTGGCCGCTCGCAACGGTGGCCCGACGTTTGGCATTTTGATCCTGGACCTGGACGCCGACATCTTCAAGATGCAGGCAACCTTCGACAGCGTGATCAATGGCTATTGCCGGGCGTTCAAAATTGTCGTGTTCACCACCGGTGAGCTGCCGAGCGAGACTACACCGCAGAACGTCCTGCATTTCGTCAAAGTCAACGAAAGCAATTACATCGACAAAATCAATCAGGTTGTCAGCCAGAGCGATTGCGATTGGATGGTCATGGCCGAGGCCGGCGATGAATTGACGCCCGGCGGGCTGTTCCGCGCGGGTGTGGAATTGCTGGCCGCGCCGCATTGCCAGGCCGTGGCAATGGACGAGCTCCAGCGCCAGCCTGACGGAACCCTGGCCGATGTTTTCCGGCCAGGGTTCAACCTTGACTTGCTGCAAAGCGCTCCGGCGTTGATGGCCCGTCATTGGCTGGTACGCCGGGAGACGTTGGTGAAACTCGGCGGTTATTCGCGCGAGTTCAAGAACGCGATGGAGTTCGACCTGCTGCTGCGTCTTATCGAGCAGGACGGCCTGGAGGGGCTTGCCCATCTGGATGAGCCTCTGCTGATTTGCCAGGCGCCTCCAGTGGAAGACAACGCCGATGAACGCAAGACATTGCTGCGTCATCTGGCGGTTCGCGGTTATCAGGCCGATGTGAGCGCGGTCGTGCCGGGCACGCATAAAATCGACTACCGCTTTGCCGAGCGCCCCATGGTGTCGATCATTGTCCACGGTGCCTGCGACCTGACGACCCGACAACGCTGCCTGCTCAGCGTCCTGCAGCGCACGCGATATCAGCGCTACGAGGTATTGCTCTGCGCCGCCGCGGCAGACAATGCTGTGCTGCGTACCTGGCTCCAGGGGCAGGGGCACCAGGCAAGTCGTGTTCGCTTGTTGGATATCGAACCAGGCACGGCGACGGGCGCATTGATCAACGCTGCCAGCCAGGAGGCCAAGGGCGACTATCTGGTGACGCTGGCGGCAGACGGTGAAGTGGTCAACGTCAACTGGATCGAATCGCTGCTCAACCAGGCCTTGCGTCCGGAAGTCGGCGTGGTCGGTGCCAAGCTGGTCGAGCGCGACGGACGTATCACCCAGGCGGGCCTGATTCTGGGCTTGAACGACGAAGTCGGCTCGGCATTCGTGGGCGAGCCGAAGACTGCCAGAGGCTACATGAACAGGTTGGTCGTCGAGCAGAACTGTTCGGCGGTGTCGTTTGCCTGCCTGATGATTTCCAAGCAGCTGTTCGAAGCGGCTGACGGCATAGGCAGCGATTTGTTCGACGATGCCTTGGGTGATGTGGACCTGTGCCTCAGGGTCGGCCAGGCCGGTTACCTGACGGTATGGACGCCGCATGTGCAGGTTATCCAGTCCGGCGTGCTGGCGAGTACGCCACAGGCGTGTGCGGCGCTGCGTGAGAAGTGGTCCGGGGTGTTCGCTCAGGATCGGTTCTATAACGGTAACCTGGCGCTGCAAGGCGCTGGTTTCGCCCTGGGGCCGGTGCGCAACGTACCCTGGACCGACTTGCTGGCATAACCCCGCCTTTCGAGGCGAGCCATCGACGCAGGCAGGTAAAACCTGCCGGCGCTCTCGCCCAATTGCACCGCCATCCTCAAGATTTCTGTCCAGCACCCAATACCGTCGTGGGAAATGACACGGCTTCGTTTGTCATGAAAAAATGCCCCTTCAGGACAAAACAGCGTGACGCATAGGTCATAAAGTGCATCTTCACTGTATTGTATTCCCCGGAGTGGAGGCCTGTTCGTTCGCCTGATAAGGCGTCCGCCCTTGGAAATCAACCATTTTTGACGCGCCCCTGAGCTTTCGGGGGTGAACCTAGTCGCAGTTCATGATCGGGAAGCCATGATGATTGGCATAAAAAGCATAGCGAGTTATGTGCCGACCGCTGGTGTGGATAACTACGCTCAGGGTGCCAAATTCGAGAAGGATGAAGAGTTCATCCTTGGCAAGATCGGTTCGGCGTTCCTGCCGCGCAAAGACGCTGACCAGGAAACTTCGGACCTGTGTGTCGAAGCAGTGAATGCATTGTTTGCCAACAATCCGCAGCTTTCGCGCGAATCCATCGACGCGTTGATCGTTGTCACCCAGAACGGTGATGAAGAAGGGTTGCCGCACACGGCCGCCATCGTGCAGGACAAGCTCGGGTTGCCGACCCATGTGGCGGCGTTCGATATATCGCTGGGCTGCTCGGGCTATGTATACGGCATTTATGCCCTGAAAGGCTTCATGGAGGCCGCAGGGTTGAAGAACGGGTTGCTGGTGACCGCCGACCCGTATTCGAAAATCGTCGACCCTGAAGACCGCAACACCACCATGTTGTTCGGCGATGCCGCTACGGCTACCTGGATGGCCGAGGGCGCCAGCTGGCAGTTGGGCAAGGCCAAGTTCGGCACCGATGGTTCCGGCGCGCCACACCTGAAGGTCAGCGACGGGGTGTTTTTCATGAACGGTCGCCAGGTGTTCAACTTTGCCTTGCTGAAAGTACCGGCTCATTTGCACGAACTGCTGGACGAATCCTCATTGCAAGCCAGCGACATCGACGCATTCTGTATCCACCAGGGCAGTGCGGCGATTGTCGATGCCGTGGCAAGGCGTTTCGAGGGGGAGCCTGAGAAATTCATCAAGGACATGGTCGAGACCGGCAATACCGTGTCGTCGAGCATTCCGCTGCTGCTGGAAAAGCATGTTCTGGATGCTGACTGGAAGCGCGTGGCGATCAGTGGTTTCGGTGTGGGCCTGTCGTGGGGCTCGGCGATTCTGTATCGCGATTGATCGAACCACGTCCTTCCAATAGCGCTTCAGGTTGCCCTGGGGCGCTTTTTTTTGCCCGCGACATTGTTCTGCGGTTTATTGACGCCATTTTTCGGGCCTTCCCCCATGGCTAAACCCTTGTTTCACAAGGGGTGGCAGTCTGCTAGCAAATTTTTTGAAAAAAGCCCTCAAGCAAGTTCCCAATCCGACGATAACTATTACGAAGGTTCTCTAGGCCACACCCGGCGGTTGCCAGGGCCGGAAGCCGCAGTACCCAACCAACGAGGAATTCGTCATGGCTTTAACAGTAAACACTAACGTCACATCGTTGAACGTTCAGAAGAACCTGAACAAGGCTTCCGATGCTCTGTCCACTTCGATGACCCGCCTGTCTTCCGGCCTGAAAATCAACAGCGCCAAAGACGACGCCGCCGGCCTGCAGATCGCTACCCGTATGACCTCGCAAATCCGCGGTCAGAACATGGCGATCAAAAACGCCAACGACGGTATCTCCATGGCGCAGACCGCTGAAGGCGCGATGCAGGAGCAGACCAACATTCTGCAACGTATGCGTGAACTGGCCATCCAGTCTCGTAACGACAGCAACAGCGCAGATGACCGTATTGCTCTGAACAAAGAGTTCTCGCAGATGAGCGACGAACTGACCCGTATCGCCAACAGCACCAACCTGAACGGCAAGAACCTGATGGACGGCACCGCGAGCACCATGACCTTCCAGGTCGGTGCTGAAAACGGTTCTGACAACCAGATCACCCTGACTCTGAGCGCCAGCTTCGACGCTGCTACCCTGGGTGTTGACTCGGCGATCACCATCGTTGGTTCCGACAGCGCTACTTCGGAAACCAACTTCTCGGCCGCCATGGATGCAATCACCAGCGCGATCGACACCATCAACAGTGCTCGTGCCGACCTCGGTGCTGCTCAAAACCGTCTCAACAGCACCATCTCCAACCTGCAGAACATCAACGAAAACGCCAGTGCTGCACTGGGTCGCGTACAAGATACCGACTTCGCTGCTGAAACTGCACAACTGACCAAGCAGCAGACTCTGCAGCAAGCGTCTACCTCGGTTCTGGCCCAGGCCAACCAACTGCCATCCGCTGTACTGAAGCTGCTTCAGTAATAGCTGGATGAGTTTTAGCGGGGGAGTGCGCTTGCGTGCTCTCTCGCTTTTTCCGTTCAAGAGGTGATGGACATGGATATGAGCGTGAAGCTGAACTTGTCTTATCCAGCGGCGAAGCCGGCACCTTCAGTGGCCGACAAGCCCGTGGAGAAGCCTCAAGCCGACGTTGCTACCCTGACCCCGGTCAAGGAAACTCCTAAGGACGCTGCCGCCGAGCAGGACAAACTCAAGAAGGCCGTTCAGGAAATCGAGAAGTTCGTCCAGTCGGTCAAGCGCAACCTGGAGTTCTCTATTGATGAGCCTTCAGGCAAAGTAGTGGTCAAAGTGATTGCCAGTGGTTCCGGTGAAGTGATTCGCCAGATCCCGAACGAAGAAGTTCTGAAGCTGGCCAACAGTTTGAATGATGCAAACAGCTTGTTGTTCAGCGCCGAAGCCTGACAATCGGCACGAATTTTGTTGTTATGTTCTTTTGGGCGTTGTAAAGGTCAAAAGGCCGGCGACACACTGAAGGGAGTCCCACATGGCAAGTCCAATTCTACCTGGCTTGGGTCTAGGCTCTGGCCTCGATACCACTGCGATCGTCAAGGCGCTGGTCGATTCCGACAAGGCCGCCAAGCAAGGTCAGATCACCCGAGCGACCACGACGACGACCAACAGTATCTCCGGGGTGGGAACCCTGAAGTCGTTGTTGGCGGCGTTCAACACCGCCATGAAGGACTTGTCCAGCACCACGACCCCGCAATTCTCGGGTTTTGCTGCCACATCCTCCGCCCCAGGTGTTGTCACGGCTACCGCCGGCAACTCGGCGGTGAATGGCACTTACGCAATCAAAGTCACAAACCTTGCCACGGCATCCAAGGTCACTTCGGCGGCCTTTGCCGGGGGGACGACCAGTGCCATCCCCAGCGGCACGCTGACGATCGCGCAAAAGGGGGTCAACTACAACCTCAATGTGCCGGATGGTTCGACCTTGCAGTCGGTTCGCGACGCGATCAATGCTGACACTTCGCTCAAGGCCGCTGGCGTCAGTGCCAACATTGTGACCGACTCCTTCGGTTCGCGCCTGGTACTGGGCTCCACCACTACCGGGGCGGGTTCTGATATCTCGGTGAGCGGCATCGCGGGGCTGGAGATCGATGGAACGAATGTCGTAGGTGCCGGCAATACTCCACTGACGGCTACCTCGGCGGGTGCCATCGGTGCTTTGGCCCTGGATGCCAATTTCTCTGTCGATGGCATGGTGCTGACCAGCAAGAGCAATACGGTAAGCACGGCGATTTCCGGATTGACGTTGAATTTGGTCGGAGTGGCAGGCGACGGCACTTCAACCCTAACGGTGGCGCCGAACAACGATGGCCTGAAAGCCTCGATCCAGAAATTCGTCGATGCCTATAACGCGATCGCCAATAGCATCACCGCACTGACCAAGCCGTCGCTCGACAGTGATGGGAAGCTGACGGTGTCGGCAAAATTGACGGGTGACGCGTTGCCGCGCGCTCTGCTGGCATCGATTCGAACGCCTTTGTCTGAAACCGGCGCTGGCGACAAGCTGACGTCGCTGGCCCAGTTGGGTATTACCACCGACCAGAAGACGGGCGCGTTGAACTTCGATACCACCAAGTTCAACACGGCGATGAACGACAAGAAGCTCAGCGGTGAAGTCCAGACGTTGTTCACTGGCACCAATGGCCTGCTGGAGCGCATGGGCAAGGCCATCGAACCCTACAGCCAGACGGGCGGCATCCTCGATCAGCGCACTACGGCGCTGAGCAGGACCCAAACCCGCCTGAAGAACGATCAGGAGGCTTTGGATCGCCGGGTCGAGACCCTGACCGCCACGCTGACCAAAAAGTACAACGACATGGATACCTTGGTCGGCAAGCTGAAGGCGACTGCGAGCAACATCACCTCGATGTTCGAAGCATTGACGGCGCAACAGAAAAACAGCTGATTTTCGACGGATGCAAAAAGCCCGGCAACGTTTTGACAACGTTCCGGGCTTTCGGCTTTTAGGTCTAAAGTTTTTTGACGCAGCGTCGATACGCTGTTTATACGAACCGAAGTTTTTTGATGAGGTAGAACATGAATCCGATGTTAGCCCTTCGCCAATACCAGAAGATTGGCGCCCAGGCGCAAACCTCCGAAGCAAGTCCCCATCGTCTTGTACAGATGCTCATGGAAGGCGGGCTGGATCGTATCGCCCAGGCCAAGGGTGCGATGGAGCGCAAGGATATTGCAAACAGAGGCATCCTGATCAGCAAGGCCATCGGCATCGTCGGTGGTTTGCGTGAAGGCCTGGACCTGGAAAACCAGGCCGAGTCGGTCGCTGAATTGGATGCTCTTTACGCTTACATGATGAAACGTTTGGCCGAAGCCAACGTCAAGGCCGATCCGAAGATCCTCGACGAAGTCGCCGATCTGCTTCGCACGGTCAAGGAAGGCTGGGACGCCATTGCCGCACCTGGTCCGCAATTCTAAGGAGCACGCTCATGAGTCTTGTCCTGCAGCGAATCGAACAAACCCGTGATGCCTTGGTCGATGCCCTGGCCGAGCGAAACTGGGAAGCCATCGGTCAGTTGGACCTGGCTTGCCGTTCCTGCATGGAAGACGTCCTGGGCGAGCCCCAGGTGGATGAGGCGGCGTTGCGGATCAATCTTGAGGAATTGCTGGGGGTGTACCGGCAATTGCTGGAGGCGGCGACAGGAGAGCGTCAGGCGATCGTCGACGAGATGCAGCAGATCCATCAAGCACAGAACGCCGCAAAGGTTTACCATCTGTTCGGTTAATGCTCAGTTAATCCGAGCCCGTTGCGCCATAAATTTGACTGTGCACGGTTTTTTGACTTAACTAGTATCTGTTTACAGATTTAAGGCGTCTACAGGCATGACAAGTCTGCAAGCGTCTAGCTTGCCCCTAATTTCGGGCATTGGGTTGACTAGGGAAGTTGCTATTGCATGTGGCGTGAAACCAAAATTCTGCTGATCGATGACGATAGCGTTCGGCGCCGCGACCTGGCGGTGATCCTGAATTTTCTTGGCGAAGAAAATTTACCCTGCGGAAGCCATGATTGGCAGCAGGCTGTCGGCTCGTTGTCGTCCAGTCGTGAAGTCATCTGTGTCCTTATCGGGACCGTAAATGCTCCCGCAACGCTTTTGGGCTTGCTAAAGACACTCTCAACCTGGGATGAGTTCCTTCCGGTTTTGTTAATGGGAGAAAATTCTTCCCTTGACTTGCCTGAAGACCAGCGTCGCCGGGTACTTTCCACCCTCGAAATGCCGCCCAGCTACAGCAAGCTGCTCGATTCGCTGCACCGCGCGCAGGTTTATCGCGAGATGTACGATCAGGCCCGCGAGCGCGGCAGGCATCGCGAACCCAACCTGTTCCGCAGCCTCGTCGGCACCAGCCGGGCGATCCAGCACGTGCGCCAGATGATGCAGCAGGTCGCCGATACCGACGCCAGCGTGCTGATCCTGGGCGAGTCGGGCACCGGCAAGGAAGTGGTCGCGCGTAACCTGCATTACCACTCCAAGCGCCGCGAAGCGCCATTCGTGCCAGTCAACTGTGGCGCGATCCCGGCCGAGTTGCTGGAAAGCGAACTGTTCGGCCATGAGAAAGGCGCCTTCACCGGCGCGATCACCAGCCGCGCCGGGCGTTTCGAACTGGCCAACGGCGGTACGCTGTTTCTCGACGAGATCGGCGACATGCCGCTGCCGATGCAGGTCAAGCTGTTGCGGGTCCTGCAGGAGCGCACCTTCGAGCGCGTGGGCAGCAACAAGACCCAGAGCGTTGATGTGCGCATCATTGCCGCTACGCACAAGAACCTCGAGAGCATGATCGAGGTCGGCAGTTTCCGCGAAGACCTCTATTACCGCCTCAATGTTTTCCCGATCGAAATGGCGCCACTGCGTGAGCGCGTCGAAGACATACCGTTGCTGATGAACGAACTGATCTCGCGCATGGAGCACGAAAAGCGCGGTTCGATCCGCTTCAATTCGGCGGCGATCATGTCCCTGTGTCGCCATGGTTGGCCGGGTAACGTCCGCGAGTTGGCCAACCTGGTGGAGCGCATGGCGATCATGCACCCGTACGGGGTGATCGGCGTGAATGAGTTGCCGAAGAAATTCCGCTACGTCGACGACGAAGACGAGCAAATGGTCGACAGCCTGCGCAGTGACCTGGAGGAGCGGGTGGCGATCAACGGTCACACGCCGGACTTTACCGCCAATGCCTTGTTGCCGCCCGAAGGCCTGGATCTCAAGGATTACCTGGGCGGCCTTGAACAAGGGCTGATCCAGCAGGCGCTGGACGATGCCAACGGTATCGTGGCCCGCGCGGCAGAACGCCTGCGCATCCGTCGCACCACCCTGGTGGAGAAGATGCGCAAGTACGGCATGAGCCGTCGCGAAGGAGATGAACAGGCGGATGATTGACGCCTGTTTTACAACCGCCTGATTCTTGGGCGGTTTTTTTTCGGCACGGGTATTGCTATAGCCCTCGCAACGTTCCGTTTAACTGACGGTCAGCCAAGCGAGAGAGCACGATGACCCAAGCCGCCCAGATGTCTCCTGTCCCCGAACCGGGACACATGCCGTCCGCCGAACAGGCAGGCCGGCTTGGTCTTGAGCAGGCATTTTCGCTGTTCAGCCAGATGTCCAGCCAACTGACTGATTCCTACAGCCTGCTCGAAGCTCGGGTCACCGAGCTCAAGGGCGAGTTGGCCGTGGTCAGCGCCCAGCGCATGCAGGAGCTGGCGGAAAAGGAACGCCTGGCCAATCGCCTGCAAAATCTCCTCGACCTGTTGCCCGGTGGTGTGATCGTCATCGACGCCCACGGCCGTGTGCGCGAAGCCAACCCGGCGGCCTGCGAGTTGCTCGGCCTGCCCTTGGAGGGCGAGCTGTGGCGGTACGTCATCGCCCGCTGCTTTGCGCCCCGGGACGACGACGGCCATGAAGTGTCCCTCAAGGACGGTCGGCGCCTGTCCATCTCGACGCGCTCGCTGGACGCCGAGCCTGGGCAATTGGTGCTGCTCAATGACTTGACTGAAACCCGTCACCTGCAAGACCAGTTGGCTCGCCACGAGCGCCTGTCTTCCCTGGGGCGGATGGTGGCCTCGCTGGCCCATCAGATTCGTACGCCGCTGTCCGCCGCGCTGCTCTATGCCAGTCACCTGACCGAGCAGCAATTGCCGATGGAAACCCAGCAACGCTTCGCCGGACGCTTGAAAGAGCGCCTGCACGAACTGGAGCACCAGGTGCGGGACATGCTGGTGTTCGCTCGCGGCGAGCTGCCGTTGACCGACCGTGTCACCCCAAAAGCCTTGTTGCAATCGCTGCAGGCCGCGGCGTTGACCCATGTGCAGGAGCTGCCGATCCGCTGGCAGTGCGACAGCCATGTCGGTGAAGTGCTGTGCAACCGCGACACACTGGTGGGCGCGGTGTTGAATCTCATCGAAAACGCGATCCAGGCCAGCCGCGGCGACGTCCGGCTGAAAGTGCACTTGTACACACGGAACAACACCTTGCGCCTGTCTGTCAGCGACAACGGCAGCGGTATCGAGCCGGTCGTGCTGGCGCGCCTGGGCGAGCCATTCTTCACCACCAAGACCACCGGCACGGGCCTGGGCCTGACCGTGGTCAAGGCCGTGGCCCGTGCTCATCAGGGAGAATTGCAGTTGCGCTCGCGGTTGGGCCGTGGCACGTGTGCGACGGTGTGTTTGCCGCTGTTTTCCAATGCGCCAGGGGTGGAGTGAAAGCAATGGCGATCAAGGTGTTGCTGGTTGAGGATGACCGGGCCCTGCGCGAGGCGCTGGCCGATACCCTGGTGCTGGCCGGGCACGACTACGCCGCCGTCGGTTCGGCGGAGGAAGCGCTGCTGGCGGTGGGCCGGGAAGCGTTCAGCCTGGTGGTCAGTGACGTCAACATGCCGGGCATGGACGGCCATCAATTACTCGGCCTGTTACGTGCCCGTCAGCCGCAACTGCCCGTCTTGCTGATGACCGCTCACGGTGCCGTCGAGCGAGCAGTGGACGCCATGCGCCAGGGCGCGGCGGATTACCTGGTCAAGCCGTTCGAGCCAAAAGCATTGCTGGACCTGGTGGCGCGCCATGCCTTGGGCAGTCTCGCGGTCGAGGGCGAAGGCCCGGTGGCCATCGAGCCGGCCAGTGCGCAACTACTGGAATTGGCCGCACGGGTCGCTCGCAGTGATTCAACCGTGTTGATTTCCGGTGAGTCCGGTACGGGTAAGGAAGTGCTGGCCCGCTACATCCATCAACAATCCCGGCGTGCCGGGGAACCGTTCATTGCCATCAATTGCGCGGCGATTCCCGACAACATGCTCGAGGCGACACTGTTCGGCCACGAAAAGGGTTCGTTCACCGGCGCCATCGCGGCCCAGGCCGGCAAGTTCGAGCAGGCCGACGGTGGCACGATCCTGCTCGATGAAATTTCCGAAATGCCGTTGGGCCTGCAAGCCAAGCTGTTGCGGGTATTGCAGGAGCGGGAAGTGGAGCGGGTGGGGGCGCGCAAGCCTATCAGCCTGGATATTCGCGTGGTGGCGACCACCAACCGCGACCTGGCTGGCGAAGTGGCGGCGGGGCGTTTCCGTGAAGACCTCTATTACCGTCTGTCGGTGTTCCCGCTCGCCTGGCGTCCGTTGCGCGAGCGCACCGCCGATATCCTGCCGCTGGCCGAGCGCCTGCTGAACAAACACGTCAATAAAATGAAGCACGCGGCGGCCCGGCTTTCAGCCGAGGCCCGGGCTTGTCTGGTTGCCTACCCGTGGCCGGGCAATGTCCGAGAGCTGGATAACGCCATTCAGCGGGCCTTGATCCTGCAACAGGGCGGTTTGATCCAGCCGGAGGATTTCTGCCTGGCCGGTCCGGTGGCCTGTGCGCCATTGCCCGCATTGGCGCAGGCACCGACCGTAACCCCCGTGCCACCGATGGACGTCGAGGGCGATTCGGTCGGCGCCTTGGGCGATGACCTGCGGCGTCGCGAGTTCCAGATGATCATCGACACTCTGCGCGCCGAGCGCGGTCGTCGCAAGGAGGCCGCCGAACGCCTGGGGATCAGCCCGCGCACCCTGCGCTACAAGTTGGCGCAAATGCGTGACGCCGGCATGGATGTCGAGGCTTATCTGTTCGCCAGTTGAATAAGCCCCAAAACCCCTGTGGGAGCGAGCTTGCTCGCGATAGCGGTGGGTCAGTCAAGTTGGGGGCGGATGTGATGGGGTATCGCGAGCAGGCTCGCTCCCACAATGGGCCTGTGCGCGCATTTGTTTTCCATCGCCATGGAGCTGGCACCCTTGTTGCTAATACCTGAATACCCGCTGAGTAAGTGTCAAAAAAATGCGGGCCGCCAGAGAGAGTAGACCATGAGCCAAGGTATTGAATTTAATCGGTTGATGTTGGACATGCGGGCCATGCAAATGGACGCCATGGCCCAGCCTAAATCGGTCGCGGTCCCCCAGGTGGGTGGCAGCAGCTTTTCCGACATGCTCGGTCAGGCCGTCAATAAAGTGAACGATACCCAGCAGGCGTCGAACCAGTTGGCCAGTGCTTTCGAGATTGGCAAAAGTGGCGTCGACCTGACGGACGTAATGATCTCCTCGCAGAAAGCCAGTGTCTCGTTCCAGGCGCTGACCCAGGTTCGCAACAAACTGGTTCAAGCCTACCAAGACATCATGCAGATGCCGGTTTAAGGAAATTATTGAGTCATGGCAGAAGCAGCCGTTGATAACGTTCCAGCCAAGGCCACTCCGGTAGACGGCAAGCCGCCGTTGTTCGGCCTGTCCTTCCTGGAAAATCTCTCCGAGATGACCATGCTGCGTCAGGTTGGCCTGTTGGTCGGCCTGGCTGCCAGCGTGGCGATTGGTTTTGCCGTGGTGCTGTGGTCCCAGCAGCCGGACTATCGTCCGCTGTATGGCAGCCTGGCGGGCATGGACGCCAAGCAAGTCATGGAGACCCTGGCTTCCGCCGACATTCCTTACACCGTCGAACCCAATTCCGGCGCCTTGCTGGTCAAGGCCGATGACGTCGCCCGTGCGCGCCTCAAGCTCGCCGCGGCCGGCGTGACGCCGACCGATGGCAACATCGGTTTCGAGATCCTCGACAAGGACCAGGGCCTGGGCACCAGCCAATTCATGGAAGCGACCCGTTATCGTCGCGGCCTGGAAGGTGAGCTGGCGCGGACCATTTCCAGCCTGAACAACGTCAAGGGTGCCCGCGTGCACCTGGCGATTCCGAAAAGCTCGGTGTTCGTGCGCGACGAGCGCAAGCCCAGTGCTTCGGTATTGGTCGAGCTGTATTCGGGCCGTTCCCTGGAGCCAGGCCAGGTCGTGGCCATCGTCAACCTGGTGGCGACCAGCGTACCCGAGCTGAGCAAATCGCAGATCACCGTGGTCGACCAGAAGGGCAACCTGCTGTCCGACCAGGCGGAAAACTCCGAACTGACCATGGCCGGCAAGCAATTCGATTACAGCCGTCGCATGGAAGGCATGCTGACCCAGCGGGTGCACAACATCCTGCAACCGATCCTGGGTAACGATCGCTATAAAGCCGAAGTGTCGGCCGATGTCGACTTCAGCGCCGTCGAGTCCACTTCCGAGCAGTTCAACCCGGATCAGCCGGCGTTGCGCAGCGAGCAGTCGGTGAATGAACAACGCACCGCCAGCAATGGCCCGCAAGGCGTCCCGGGTGCCCTGAGCAACCAGCCGCCGTCGCCGGCCAGTGCGCCGCAAACCACCGGTGGCGCCACGGCGGCCGCCGGCATGGTGCAGCCAGGCCAGCCGCTGATCGATGCCAATGGCCAGCAGATCATGGACCCGGCCACCGGCCAGCCGATGCTGGCGCCGTACCCGGCCGACAAGCGTCAGCAGTCGACCAAGAACTTCGAGCTCGATCGTTCCATCAGCCACACCAAGCAACAGCAGGGCCGTTTGAATCGCTTGTCGGTCGCGGTGGTGGTGGACGATCAGGTCAAGGTCAACCCGGCCAACGGCGAAACCAGTCGTGCGCCATGGAGCGCCGACGAATTGGCGCGCTTTACTCGCCTGGTGCAGGACGCCGTCGGTTTCGACGCCAGCCGCGGCGACAGTGTCAGTGTGATCAACGTGCCGTTCTCCCTGGAGCGCGGTGAAGTGGTCGCCGATATTCCATTTTATTCGCAACCCTGGTTCTGGGATGTGGTCAAGCAAGTATTGGGTGTGCTGTTCATCCTGATACTGGTGTTCGGCGTGCTGCGTCCGGTGCTCAACAACATCACCAATGGCGGCAGGAACAAGCAGTTGGCCGGCCTGGGTGATGTGGAGCTGGGCGGCATGGGCGGCCTGGATGGCGAATTGGCCAATGATCGCGTCAGCCTCGGCGGGCCGCAGAGCATTCTGCTGCCAAGCCCGAGCGAAGGCTATGACGCTCAGTTGAACGCTATCAAGAGTCTGGTGGCAGAAGACCCGGGTCGTGTGGCCCAGGTCGTGAAAGAGTGGATTAACGCAGATGAGTGATAATCGAGCCGCTGTTGCCAAATTGTCCCGGGTCGACAAAGCCGCGATCCTGCTGCTGTCCCTGGGCTCGACCGACGCCGCCCAGGTGCTGCGCCACATGGGGCCCAAGGAGGTCCAGCGCGTGGGCGTGGCCATGGCGCAGATGGGTAACGTGCACCGTGAGCAGGTCGAGCAGGTGATGAGCGAGTTCGTCGACATCGTCGGCGATCAGACCAGCCTGGGCGTGGGTTCCGACGACTACGTGCGCAAGATGCTCACCCAGGCACTGGGCGAGGACAAGGCCAACGGCCTCATCGACCGGATCCTGCTGGGTGGCAATACCAGCGGCCTGGACAGCCTCAAGTGGATGGAGCCGCGGGCGGTTGCCGACGTGATCCGTTACGAGCACCCGCAGATCCAGGCGATCGTGGTGGCTTACCTCGACCCGGACCAGGCTGGCGAAGTGCTGGGCAACTTCGACCACAAGGTGCGCCTGGATATCATCCTGCGCGTTTCTTCGCTCAATACTGTGCAGCCGGCGGCCCTGAAAGAATTGAACCAGATTCTCGAGAAGCAGTTCTCGGGCAACTCCAATGCCTCGCGCACCACCCTGGGTGGCATCAAGCGTGCGGCGGACATCATGAACTTCCTCGACAGTTCGATCGAAGGTCAGTTGATGGACTCGATCCGCGAATTCGACGAAGACCTGTCCGGTCAGATCGAAGACCTCATGTTCGTGTTCAACAACCTGTCCGATGTCGATGATCGTGGTATCCAGGCCCTGTTGCGCGAAGTGTCGTCCGATGTGCTGGTACTGGCCCTCAAGGGCTCGGACGAAGGCGTCAAGGAAAAAATCTTCAAGAACATGTCCAAACGGGCGGCCGAACTGTTGCGCGACGACCTCGAGGCCAAAGGCCCGGTGCGCGTCAGCGATGTGGAAACCGCACAGAAGGAAATCCTCACCATCGCCCGCCGCATGGCCGAAGCCGGGGAGATCGTTCTCGGTGGCAAGGGCGGCGAAGAGATGATCTAAGGTCGTTATGTCTGCCAAGAGTGATGAAGCGCCCAGCGACCTGATCCGCGCCCGGGACGTCGGTGGTTTCGACGTCTGGTCGCTGCCCAGCTTCGACCCTCACGTGCCCGAGCCTGAGCCGGAGCCGGTGGAAGAGCTGCCGGAAATGGAGGAGGTGCCGCTGGAAGAAGTCCAGCCACTGACCCTCGAGGAAGTCGAGAGCATTCGCCAGGAAGCCTATAACGAAGGCTTTGCCGTGGGTGAAAAGGAAGGCTTCCACAGCACCACGCTCAAGGTCCGCCAGGAAGCCGATGTGGCGCTGACGGCCAAGCTCCGTGCGTTGGAATCGCTGATGCTCAACCTGTTCGACCCCATCGCCGAGCAGGACACCCAGATCGAGAAATCCCTGGTGGGCCTGGTGCAACACATCGCCAAGCAAGTGATCCAGCGCGAACTGGCCATCGATTCGAGTCAGATCGAACACGTCATGCGTGAAGCGCTCAAGTTGTTGCCGTTGGGCGTGGGTAACGTGCGGCTGTACATCAATCCCCAGGACTTCGAACTGGTCAAGGCCCTGCGCGAGCGCCATGAAGAAACCTGGCGCATCGTCGAGGACGCGGCGCTGCTGCCGGGCGGTTGCCGGGTGGAAACCGAACACAGCCGCATCGACGCCACCGTTGAAACCCGCATCAGCCAGATCATGGCCAAGTTGTTCGACCAACTGCACGAACAGGCCCTGCACCCGGCCGCCGCCGACCTGAGCCTGGAGTTGCCGGACGATCCCCAGATCAGTGCCGATGCCGCGCCGGCCGATGTGGAGCTGCAGGTGCCTGAATTGGACGCTTCCGTACCGGACAACCGCGATGCGCCTTGAGCGAACCAGCTTCGGCAAGCGCCTGGGCAGCTACGCCGAGGCCAGTGAGCTGGCCGGCCAACCGATCCTGGAAGGTCGCCTGCTGCGCATGGTCGGCCTGACCCTCGAAGCCGAGGGTCTGCGTGCCGCCATGGGTAGCCGCTGCATGGTGATCAACGACGACAGCTACCACCCCGTGCAGGTCGAAGCCGAAGTCATGGGCTTCTCCGGCAGCAAGGTCTTCCTGATGCCGGTGGGCAGCGTCGCCGGCATCGCGCCCGGCGCGCGCGTCGTGCCCCTGGCCGACAATGGTCGCCTGCCCATGGGCATGAGCATGCTCGGGCGCGTGCTGGACGGGGCCGGGCGCGCGCTGGACGGCAAGGGCGGCATGAAGGCCGAGGATTGGGTGCCGATGGACGGCCCGACGATCAACCCCCTCAAGCGTGACCCCATCAGCGTGCCGCTGGACGTGGGTATCCGTTGCATCAACGGTTTATTGACGGTCGGTCGCGGCCAACGCCTGGGCCTGTTTGCCGGCACTGGGGTGGGCAAGAGTGTGCTGTTGGGCATGATGACCCGCTTCACCGAAGCCGACATCATCGTGGTGGGGCTGATCGGTGAACGGGGCCGTGAGGTCAAGGAATTCATCGAGCACATCCTCGGCGAGGAAGGGCTCAAGCGTTCGGTGGTGGTGGCTTCGCCAGCGGACGATGCGCCGTTGATGCGGCTGCGGGCTGCCATGTATTGCACGCGCATCGCCGAGTATTTCCGCGACAAGGGCAAGAATGTCCTGTTGCTGATGGATTCGCTGACCCGCTTCGCCCAGGCCCAGCGGGAAATCGCCCTGGCCATCGGCGAACCGCCGGCCACCAAGGGCTATCCGCCTTCGGTGTTCGCCAAGCTGCCGAAACTGGTGGAGCGCGCCGGCAATGCGGAAAAGGGTGGCGGCTCGATCACCGCGTTCTATACCGTGTTGTCCGAAGGTGACGACCAGCAAGACCCCATCGCCGACTCGGCCCGGGGTGTGCTCGACGGTCACATCGTGCTGTCCAGGCGCCTGGCCGAAGAAGGTCACTATCCGGCCATCGATATCGAGGCGTCCATCAGCCGGGTCATGCCGTCGGTGATCAGTGCCGAACACATGAAGCGGGCCCAGCAGTTCAAGCAGTACTGGTCGCGTTACCAGCAAAGCCGTGACCTGATCAGCGTCGGTGCCTATGTGCCCGGCGGTGACCGCGAGACCGACACCGCCATCAGTCTCTACCCGGCCATGGCCGTCTACCTGCGCCAAAGCTTGAACGACAACATCGGCATGGGCGCCAGCGAGGCGCACTTGCAGACTATTTTCGCGCCGGTCTCAGGCACGTAACCGGCCATGGCCACGAGTCGTGCGGCGCGCCTGGCACCCGTTGTGGACATGGCGGAAAAGGCCGAGAAGACTGCCGTCCAGCGACTGGCGTATTTCCAGGGGCAAGTGGCCGTTGCCGAGAGCAAACTGGCAGACTTGGAAAATTTTCGACTCGAATACCAGGAGCAGTGGATTGCCCGGGGCAGCCACGGGGTGTCCGGGCAATGGTTGCTGGGTTACCAGGGGTTCCTGGCACAACTGGGTACCGCCATCGACCAGCAGCGCCAGAGCCTGGTCTGGCACCAGAACAACCTGGAGAAGGCTCGCCAGAGCTGGCAAGAGGCGTTTGCCCGAGTCGAAGGGTTGCGCAAACTGGTGCAGCGTTATATCGATGAAGCGCGACAGTTGGAAGACAAGCGCGAACAGAAACTGCTCGATGAGCTGTCCCAGCGCCTGCCACGCCAGAATCCTTACTGATGCGAAACCAGGATTTTGTCGTATGAGCGAGGCAAAACCTTGCTCAGACCTTTACCAGATGCTACACCTTGTACACGTATGTCCATGACAAGGAAGCCGATCATGTCAGTCGTTACCGAAGTATCCCCCGATAGGCAGAAATTGACGATTTCGATCAAGGGTCGATTCGATTTCGGTCGGCATCAAGAGTTTCGTGAGGCGTATGAGCGGCTCGATCCATTGCCAGGATCCGTCGTGGTGGATTTGAAGGAAGCCACTTATCTCGACAGTTCCGCCTTGGGCATGCTCCTGCTGTTGCGCGATCATGCTGGCGGCGATGAGTCGGATATCCGAGTCGTCAACAGCAGTTCCGACGTCAAGAAAATCCTCGCGATCTCCAATTTCGACAAGCTGTTCGACATCAGTTGATCGCCATGCAATCGTCGTCGGAGCCACTGACGGTCCTGATTGCCGAAGACAGTGCCGCTGATCGACTGCTGTTGTCGACCATTGTCCGCCGCCAGGGTCACCACGTGCTCACCGCGGCCAATGGCGCCGAAGCGGTCGACGCCTATCTGGAACAGCGTCCGCACCTGGTGCTGATGGACGCGATGATGCCCGTGATGGACGGCTTCGAAGCCGCACAGAGAATCAAGCAACTGGCTGGGGACCAATTGGTCCCGATCATTTTCCTCACCTCACTGACTGAGAGCGAAGCCCTGGCCCGTTGCCTGGAAGCGGGCGGCGACGACTTCCTGGCCAAGCCCTACAACCAAGTAATCCTGGCGGCCAAGATCAAGGCCATGGACCGCTTGCGCCGGTTGCAGGCCACGGTGGTGGAGCAGCGCGACCAGATCGCCCGGCACCATGACTATCTGCTCAACGAACAACGGGTCGCCAAGGCCGTGTTCGACAAGATCGCCCACTCCGGCTGCCTGAGCGCGCCGAACATCCGCTACCTGCAATCACCTTACGCCTTGTTCAATGGCGACTTGCTGCTGGCCGCGTTCAACCCGGCCGGCGACATGCACGTCTTGCTGGGGGATTTCACCGGGCACGGTTTGCCGGCGGCGGTCGGGGCGATGCCGCTGGCGGAAGTGTTCTACGGGATGACGGCCAAGGGCTACGGCCTGGCGCAGATCCTGCGGGAGATGAATGCCAAGCTCAAGCGCATCCTGCCGGTGGACATGTTCTGTTGCGCAACGCTGTTGTGCCTCAGTTTCCAGCGTTGCACGGTGGAAATCTGGAACGGTGGCATGCCCGATGGTTACCTGCATGACAGCCTCAGCGGCGAGCGTACGCCATTGCCGGCGCGGCACCTGCCGTTGGGCGTGCTCGCGCCGCACTTGTTCGATGACCGCACCGAAGTGCATTCGATGTCCCTGGGGGACCGGGTGTTCCTGTTGTCCGATGGCGTAATAGAGACCAGTGACCGCGATGATCAGCCGTTTGGCGTGGAGCGGTTGCAGCAGGTGTTTTCGGCCAACCGTGAACCTGACCGTCTTTTCGAGGACATCCAACAGGCCCTGCGGGATTTTCGCGGTGAGGCCCGTGATGACTTCAGCATGGTCGAGGTGCGGCTGGTCGCACCGACGCAACTCAATCCGCCACCCCCGGTATATTCCGATAGCGGACAGTCCAGCCCACTGGACTGGTCGGTGAGTTTCGAGTTCCGGGCGCAGACCCTCAAGCGCTTCAACCCGATGCCCTACCTGTTGCAGTTGCTGCTTGAGGTCCATGGGCTCAGGGCGCAGAGTGGTGCTCTTTATAGTGTCATGTCTGAGCTCTACTCCAATGCCCTGGATCACGGGGTGCTGGGGCTCGACTCGAGCCTCAAGTGTGATGCGGCGGGTTTTGCTCGCTACTACAGCGAACGTAATACGCGCCTGGATGAACTGAGCGACGGTTACGTGCGGGTGCACTTGCACGTTTCGCCAAACGGCGAGGGTGGTCGCCTGGCCATCGAGGTCGAAGACAGCGGCGAGGGTTTCGATGTCGCCCGGGTGCTGGCACGCCCCGTGGACAGTGATCGGTTGTCGGGGCGCGGCGTGGGCCTGGTGCGCCAGTTGAGCCACCAGGCCCGCTGGTCAGACGATGGTCGTAGTGCGCGCGTGGAGTTTTTCTGGGAGGCTCTGGCATAATTGGCGTCATTCTTGATCAGGGAGCGAGCAAGTGAACGAGATTCATCTGGACCGCGACGTGCTCAGCACGTTGAAGGAAGTCATGGAGGAGGGGTATCTGGAGTTGCTGGATACGTTTCTCAACGACTCCGAGGCTCGCCTGCGCGTGCTGCATGAAGCGCGGGACGCTGAAAAATTGAGCGCCACCGCCCACAGCTTCAAGGGCAGCAGCAGTAACATGGGCGCCATCCGCCTGGCCGAGCTGTGCGGCGAACTGGAACAGCGTGCCAAGCAGCCTTCATTGGGCGGTATCGAGAATCTGGTCAACGAAATCGACAGCGAGTTCGCCCATGTCCGCAAGCTTTGCCGGGAAGAGCGTGAAGGCTTTCACTGCTGAGATTTGACGGCCAAGTAAACGTTGGCCCGTGCCTTGCATTGTCTAGTCTCGACTGTACCTATGATTCCAGTGCAGCGGAGACTTTTTTATGCCCGTTACCCCAAATTCACTGCTTCAGGCCTCTGTCCAGGCCAAGCCCAAGGTCGCCGTCAATTCACCGGCAGCGGCCCCGGACCTCGGGGATAGAGCCTCCAGCTTCGCTCAAGTCTTCGCCAGGCAGGCGCCTGCCAAAGCGGCTACGGCCCCGGAGCCTGTGGTGAAATCGACGCGCGACAAGGCCGCCGATAACACCGTCAAAAAAGACACCGGCAACGAAAGCCCTGCCGCTCCGGAACCGACGGTTGCCGATAGCGGCAAACCCTTGCCCGCGGACAAACCAGCCAGCACCGACGACAAGGCCGCCAGCGATACCAGTGCTGACTTGGCTGAAACGCCCGTGGCGGATGCCGCACCAGTCGATCCGAGCCTGGATCCTGGCGTGCTGCCGGACATGACGGTGGTGCCGGTCGCGACAGCCCCGGCGGAACCTGCCCCCGTGACGGTCACGACTGAGGTTCAGGTCGCCACGGCAGTCGCGGCGCCCGTTGTTCCATTGGCCGCCCCGGCCCAGCCTGCGGTCCCGGTTGTCGATCCAGCCTTCGACCCGGAAGCCGACCCTCTCGACGCATTGCCCGCCTTGCGCTTGGCAATGGAGCAGGGCGGCCATGTTTCCGCCACCAGCCAGGCGCAGCCCAAGAACGCTGCCCCGGTGTCGCTCGACGGTGAGCCGACGTCGGCGCAGACCTTTGCCGCCGGTATGGCCAGCATGCTCAGTGTGCAAGCCGATCAGAACAGCACCGAGTCCGGTAGCCAGGGGGGCGACAAGGCCTTTGGCGGCTTGATCAGCGAAGGCCTCAAGGACCTGGGCGCGGCGTCCAGCGACACTCGTGTGGATGATTTCGCCAACCGCCTGGCCGCGCTGACCCAGGCCGCTACACCCAAAACCGCCAACGCAATACCGGTCAATCAACCTATCGCGATGAATCAGAGCGGTTGGACCGAAGAGGTGGTCAACCGGGTGATGTACCTGTCCAGCGTCAATCTCAAGGCGGCCGACATCCAATTGCAGCCTGCGGAGCTCGGACGCCTGGATATCCGGGTGAACATGGTTCCGGACCAGCAGACTCAGGTCACGTTCATGAGTGCCCACTCCGGCGTTCGTGAAGCCCTCGAAGGCCAGTTGCATCGCCTGCGGGACAGTTTTAGCCAGCAGGGCATGGGCCAGGTCGACGTCAGTGTGTCGGATCAATCCCGGGGTTCGCAGAACCAGGAGCAGCAAGCCCAGCAGCAGGCCCGGGCCGGGCGTACGACGTCATCCGGCGGGCGGGTGGATTCAGCGGAGGAAGCGGGCCCGGCCAGTATCGCTGAAGTGGCCGCCAGCACAACCAGCGTCATTGGCACCAGCGCGGTCGACTACTACGCCTGATCCAACGATGCTCACCCCTGTGGGAGCGAGCTTGCTCGCGATAGCCGATTGTCAGTCATCCTTGCAGGGACTGGTTCATCGCTATCGCGAGCAAGCCCGCTCCCACATTGCTTTCATGGGGGCTGAAGAGCGTATCTGCCCGTCATCCTGGGTACCGACACTTCTGGCATAACACTTGCTCCTGCCTTGCCGTGCAACAGTGAAAACCCCGATTAGTGACGGATTATTGGCATGGCGAAGAGCGAAGCAGCAGCTGTAAAAGACCCTGCAACCAAAGGCAAACTCAAGCTGATCATCATGATCGTGGTGGGTTTGCTCCTGGCGATCGGTGTGTCCGTGGGGGCGACCTGGTATTTCATGCACAGTGCACAGAGCAAGCCGGCAGTGGCGGTCGAGGCTGCGCCGGTAGGCAAGCAGCCGGCGATTTTCGAACCGATGGCGCCCGCCTTCGTGGCCAACTACACCGTGAACGGTCGTCAACGCTACATGCAGGTCAGCATTACTTTGCAAGGTCGCAACCAGGCTGACCTGGAAGCGCTGCGGGTGCACATGCCGCTGATCCGCAATAACCTGGTGATGCTCTTTTCCGGACAGAATTTCGACACCCTGGCCACGCCCGTCGGCCAGGAAATGCTGCGTCAGAAAGCCACGGCCAGCGTGCAGGAAGTGGCTCAGAAAGAGCTTGGCAAAGTGGTGATCGAACAGTTGCTCTTCACTAACTTCGTATTGCAGTAGGAACACGACATGGCCGTGCAGGACCTGCTGTCCCAGGACGAAATCGACGCGCTGTTGCATGGTGTCGACGATGGTCTGGTGCAGACCGAAAACGCTGCTGAACCGGGCAGCGTCAAAAGCTACGACCTGACCAGCCAGGATCGCATCGTTCGCGGACGCATGCCGACCCTGGAAATGATCAACGAGCGTTTCGCCCGGTACACTCGCATCAGCATGTTCAATATGCTGCGCCGCTCGGCCGACGTGGCTGTGGGTGGCGTGCAGGTGATGAAGTTCGGCGAGTATGTGCATTCGCTGTACGTGCCCACCAGCCTCAACCTGGTGAAGATCAAGCCGTTGCGCGGCACCGCGTTGTTCATCCTCGACGCCAAGCTGGTGTTCAAGCTGGTGGACAACTTCTTTGGTGGCGACGGTCGTCACGCCAAGATCGAAGGGCGTGAATTCACCCCGACCGAGCTGCGGGTGGTGCGCATGGTGCTGGAACAGGCCTTCATCGATTTGAAGGAAGCCTGGCAGGCGATCATGGAAGTGAACTTCGAGTACATCAACTCGGAAGTGAACCCGGCCATGGCCAACATCGTCGGGCCGAGCGAAGCCATCGTGGTCTCGACCTTCCACATCGAACTCGATGGCGGTGGCGGCGACCTGCACGTGACCATGCCGTATTCGATGATCGAGCCGGTGCGCGAAATGCTCGACGCCGGTTTCCAGTCGGACCTCGACGACCAGGACGAACGCTGGATCAATGCCTTGCGCCAGGACGTGCTCGATGTCGATGTGCCGATCGGCGCGACAGTCGCCCGGCGCCAGTTGCGTTTGCGGGACATCCTGCACATGCAGCCGGGGGACATCATCCCCGTCGAGATGCCGGAAGATATGATCATGCGCGCCAATGGCGTGCCGGCTTTCAAGGTCAAGATGGGCTCTCACAAAGGCAACCTGGCGTTGCAGGTGATTGAGCCGATCGAACGCCGCTGAGCAGTGTCAACTTCTTAAGTTTGTAACGGATTTTACGTTTTTTACTGATTTTTGCCCGCCGAGGACAAATGATGGCTGACGATATGAATACCCAGGATGACCAGGCGCTGGCCGACGAATGGGCTGCGGCCCTGGAAGAAACCGGCGACGCCGGGCAGGCTGATATCGATGCCTTGCTGGCCGCCGATAGCGGCAATCAGGGGTCCAGCCGCCTGACGATGGAAGAGTTTGGCAGCGTGCCCAAGAGCAACGAGCCAGTCACGCTGGATGGGCCGAACCTGGATGTGATCCTCGACATCCCAGTGTCGATCTCCATGGAAGTGGGCAGCACCGATATCAACATCCGCAACCTGCTGCAACTCAACCAGGGCTCGGTGATCGAGTTGGACCGCCTGGCCGGCGAGCCGCTCGATGTGTTGGTCAACGGCACCTTGATCGCCCATGGCGAAGTGGTGGTGGTCAACGAGAAGTTCGGCATTCGCCTGACGGACGTGATCAGCCCGAGCGAACGCATCAAGAAGCTGCGCTGAGTGAAAGGTTTCTTCGCCGCAGCGTCGATGCTGCCATTGAGCGTGCTGGCGGCCGAACCGGTTGCCACGGCGGCCGTTGCGCCGGCGGCAGGCAGCGGGGTCGCCGGGCAACTGGCGCAACTGGTGCTCGGCTTGCTGTTGGTGCTGGGCTTGATCTTCTTTCTCGCGTGGTTGTTGCGCCGCGTGCAACAGGCGGGACCGACCGGCAAGGGCCAGGTCATCGACATCGTCGGTTCGCGCGCGCTCGGGCCGCGCGACCGGCTGGTGCTGGTGCAGGTCGGCAACGAGCAGATTCTGCTGGGCCTGAGCCCGGGCACCATCACCGCCTTGCACGTCCTCAAGGAACCGGTGCAGGTACCCACCAGCGAGCCGGCCAGCCCCGAATTTGCCCAGCGCCTCATGGAGCTGCTGGGGAAAGACCAGAAGGATAAAAAGTAATGCCGTTGCGCATTCTGTTGGCATTGGCCCTGATGCTGGCCGCACCGTTGGCGTTCGCCGCCGACCCGCTGTCGATCCCGGCGATCACCCTGGGGACCAACGCCGAAGGGGCTCAGGAATACTCGGTCAGCCTGCAGATCCTGCTGATCATGACCGCGCTGAGTTTCATCCCGGCGTTCGTCATGCTGATGACCAGTTTCACCCGGATCATCATTGTCTTTTCGATCCTGCGCCAGGCCCTGGGCCTGCAACAGACCCCCTCGAACCAGATCCTCACCGGCATGGCGCTGTTCCTGACCATGTTCATCATGGCGCCCGTGTTCGATCGGGTGAACCAGGATGCGCTGCAACCCTACCTGGCAGAAAAAATCACGGCTCAAGATGCCGTGGCCAAGGCCCAGGTGCCGATCAAGGATTTCATGCTGGCCCAGACCCGCAGCAGTGACCTGGAGCTGTTCATGCGCCTGTCCAAGCGCACCGACATCCCCAGTGCCGACCAGGCGCCGCTGACCATCCTGGTGCCGGCGTTCGTGACGTCCGAGCTGAAAACCGCGTTCCAGATCGGTTTCATGATTTTCATCCCGTTCCTGATCATCGACCTGGTGGTCGCCAGCGTGCTGATGGCCATGGGTATGATGATGCTCTCGCCGCTGATCATTTCCCTGCCGTTCAAGATCATGCTGTTTGTGCTGGTGGACGGCTGGGCGTTGATCATCGGTACGCTGGCGGGCAGTTTCGGCGGTGTTTAGGCCTTTTGTGCGGGTAGGACGATATGACGCCTGAAGTAGCGGTAGACCTGTTCCGTGAAGCGCTCTGGCTGACGACCATGATGGTTGCCATCCTGGTGATCCCCAGCCTGTTGGTGGGGTTGCTGGTGGCGATGTTCCAGGCCGCGACCCAGATCAACGAACAGACCTTGAGCTTCCTGCCGCGCCTGCTGGTGATGCTGGTGACGTTGATCGTCGCCGGCCCCTGGATGGTACAAACCTTCATGGAATACATCCTGCAGCTGTACGGCAGTATTCCGCAGTTGATCGGCTGACCCCATGTCGATGCTCGAGCTGACGGACACCCAGATCAGTTCCTGGGTGGCATCGTTTATCCTGCCGTTGTTTCGTGTCACCGCGGTGCTGATGAGCATGCCGGTCTTCGGCACGACCTTGTTGCCCCGGCGCATACGCTTGTATTTCGCCCTGGCGATCACGGTAGTCATCGCCCCCGGGTTACCACCGATGCCGCCGGTCAATGCCCTGGACCTCAGCGCGCTGATGCTGGTGGCCGAGCAAATTCTCATCGGTGCCTTGATGGGGTTCTCGTTGCAGCTGTTCTTCCAGGCATTCGTGGTGGCCGGGCAAATCATTTCGATCCAGATGGGCATGGCCTTCGCGTCCATGGTCGACCCCACCAATGGCGTGACGACGGCGGTGATCGGACAGTTCCTGACGATGCTGGTGACCCTGTTGTTCCTGGCCATGAATGGGCATCTGGTGGTGTTCGAGGTGTTGACCGAGAGCTTTACCACCATGCCGGTGGGCAGTGCGTTGCTGGTCAATCATTTCTGGGAAATCGCCGGTAAGCTCGGCTGGGTCCTGGGTGCGGCGATGGTGCTGGTATTGCCGGCGATCACCGCGTTGCTGGTGGTCAACATTGCGTTTGGCGTGATGACCCGCGCGGCGCCGCAGTTGAATATTTTCTCCATTGGTTTCCCGCTCACCCTTGTGCTGGGCATGGTGATTTTCTGGGTCAGCCTCGGGGATATCCTCAATCAGTATCAGCCGCTGGCCACCCAGGCCTTGCAGCTTCTACGCGACATGGCACAGGCTCGCTGAACCATGGCCGAGAGCGAGAGTGGTCAGGACAAGACAGAAGATCCCACGGAAAAGCGCTTGCGCGAATCCCGGGAAAAGGGCGAGATCGCCCGCTCCAAGGAGCTCAACACGTTGGCGATCATGCTGGCCGGGGCGGGCGGGTTGCTGATTTATGGCGGCGGGTTGGCCCTGGACCTGCTGGAAATCATGCGCCTGAATTTCTCCCTGCCCCGCGAGGTGCTGCTGTCTCCGGGGGCCATGTCCCAGTATCTGTTGCACTCGGGCAAGATCGCGATCCTGGCGGTGCAGCCGGTCTTGATCTGCTTGCTGCTGGCCGCTTTCATCGGCCCGATTTCCCTGGGCGGCTGGTTGTTCGCCGCCGGGAGCCTGGCGCCCAAGTTCAGCCGGATGAACCCGGCCGCCGGTCTCAAGCGCATGTTTTCCACCACGGCGCTGATGGAGTTGCTCAAGGCGTTCGGGAAATTCCTGCTGGTCCTGTTCGTCGCGCTGACGGTGTTGCAGGCCGACATCGACGATCTGCTGCGCATTGCTCACGAACCGCTGGAGCAGGCGATTATCCACAGCGTGCAGTTGGTGGGCTGGAGTACGTTATGGATGGCTTGCGGCCTGATCCTGATCGCCGCCATCGACGTGCCGATCCAGCTGTATCAGAGCAAGCAGAAGCTGATGATGACCAAGCAGGAGGTGCGCGACGAGCACAAGGATGCGGAGGGCAAGCCGGAGGTCAAGCAGCGCATCCGCCAATTGCAGCGGGAGGTCTCCCAGCGGCGGATGATGGCGGCCATCCCCGATGCCGATGTGGTCATCACCAACCCGACTCACTACGCCGTCGCCCTCAAGTACGACCCCGAAAAAGGCAACGCTCCCGTGTTGCTGGCCAAGGGCAGCGACTTCTTGGCGCTGAAGATCCGTGAGATCGCCGTGGCCAATGAGGTGATGCTGCTCGAGTCCCCGGCGCTGGCGCGATCGATCTATTACTCCACCGAACTCGACCAGGAAATCCCTGGAGGCCTGTACCTGGCCGTGGCCCAGGTATTGGCCTACGTCTACCAGATCCGCCAGCACCGCGCGGGCAAGGGCAAACGCCCGGAGCCGCTCAAGGATTTGCCGATTCCGCCGGATTTGCGGCGTGATTCCTGAGTGAGCTTTGTTCGGAAGCTTGCTGTGCGTCGACAAAGGCTGGCCGCTCAAAACCAGGATGTTGCGCCGATTACGGCGTAGCTCGTATTTTGCTTGACCGTGGCGAGGGAGCTTGCGCCCGCAGGGCCGCGTAGCAGCTCGTTCTAAGGCAGTTGTTGCACAACCGAGCGCAAGCAAAGCTCTTATCAAACAAAAATACGGCCCTTTTGGTAAATGCATTTTAAGCAGCGCCCAAGACGCTGCCGGCTTCCTGCTAGGCAAATGAAACTTTGTTCCACTTGTTGGCTGAAGCGACATAGCGAAAGTGGAAGGTGTCGCCTTTTTTAAGCTGCAAGTTGGCCCCTGATGCCAGGTTGGTGCCCATGACGGTGGCGGTGTAGGTTGCACTGGAGGTGAGGGTGACCTTGTCGTTGTTCCAGGCATTGGCGGGAAGTGTGATCTGCTGGACGAAGTCCCCATCCCTGAAATGCACCTGGGTTTCTTCAGTGCCGGTATCTGCCATCTGGGCGCCCGCCTGGGCTGCGCCATAGTTGTGTATGGGCGTCTTTAGCACCTGCCAGGCGCCTTGGTTGAACATGAACAGATACTGGTCGCCCCGCTGGCAGCGATAGACCCTTTCGCCGGATCGACGGTGGATGTGGCTGTGCCAGCCTTCGGTAGCCGTTATGTCGGATGTCACCTCAAGATACCTATAGGCAGGTGCGGTGCCTGGCAGGTAGATATGGTCTGTCCAGTTGTAATCCGCAGTCTGATAGCGGACGAATTTCTCATCGGCACCTATGTTCGGGACCGTATCACCTGAGGTGTTGGGGGAATGGACAACGTCGGGCCGCACTATCCATTTGGATTGGATGGCGTCATAGATGAATAGCGCCACATCACCTTGCACCAGAATCAGATTATTGGCTGGAGTGTTATTGGTGGATACCTGAACGGTTGTATTCAATTGCGCCTTGTTGATGATGAGTACGGTGCCATTGGGCGTCGCATAGGAAGGAAGTCTTATCTTGTCCCGCCAATTGCCGTTGTATATGTTCAAGACAATGGCCCGGTGTCCATGCGGTATGTAGCCATCGGTAAGTTCCAGAGGAGTGAGCGAAAGGGCACTCCATTGCTTGCTTCTGAAACTGTTGGCATGAATGCAATTATCGATATGCCGGTGGCGCAAGGACCAATCGGTGTTGATGATGTAGAACTTCATGATCGGCGAGTTGGTTGCGCCCGCCGCAAACCAGTTCATGACGTCCGGTGACATATCGTCCGGTTGCCCGACTTTAGTGTATTTGTGGGCCTGGATGGAGCGCAGTTCATACTCTGGCTTTATCTCATTGCCGACTTGGTCGATAAAACTCTTCAGCTCGCTGCTGGAGGGCGTGTTCTTTTGTATCCAGCGCTGATTGACCCCCGGCCAGAATAGTGAGTCTCGTCGATTATCGTCATAGGCAATCACGACATTTTTCTGCAATACCCATAGTTGTCTGAGTACCAGTGATTTCCATTTGGGTTCTATCAATTTATCGCCCAGGGAAAGTTTTATAACCGAGGCCAGCTCGAGATGTCCTGCGTCTGTGAAGTTCCTGAACTCATGAAAATCCAGGATAACCACCTCATGGGGATAGGCTTGGTAGAGATTCATCGCCGCCTGCAGGATGTCACCGCGCACGTTTCTCCCGGAATTGAGGCTGTGGTATATCCCGAATCTTCTCCAATCCCCCGCAGGGTAACCCCAATAAAAGTGGACCCTTAAGTCGAGTACCCTGATACCTGCTTGCAATTGACTATGAGGTGATACGTCCTGGCAAGTGTCATAACTGTTGGTGTGTGGGGCTTGTTTATCCGAGCCAGAGTTGTGGGTCCCGGGCAGTATCATTTCATCGATGCGCAGGCTCGCAGTGGCGCTGGGGTAGTAGCCCATCCAGTTTGGTCGCACATTATTGAACGGAGTGCAGATTCCGCTGTTGATACTGCCGCTCGGGCACCAGCCTACCCTGGGTGTCGAGAGCGGTTCATCGCCAGGTGCGGGATCGCAACGGGTGGGCTGCTCGGTATCGGGATATTCAGCGGGAGGATAAGGGGCAAGCTCGGGCGCCACATAGGGCTTCAACACGCCATGCTCGTCCAGGTCGTCCGGATGTACGCCCATTTGTTCAGCCAGTTCGACGAGGGAAATATTCTTGGTCATGACAGGCCTCCGTCTAGGGGGGCTGAATCGATGGATTGCAACCTCCCGAGTGGCCATTCAATACCTTAGTTGTCTGTCTCGACCACTCACAGAAGTACTAGGTTGACGCTTTTTAAGTTTCGTGCTTGTAGGGGGCTATGTTCCGGGCCGGGTGCTCTCATCCGAGTCAATTTCCTATCGCTTCCAAAGTTGGACGGCTTTTTGCAAAAGCAGGCCATATGACGCTACCAGCGTCAAAAGTTTGCTTCACAGGAACGGGGAAAATCGGTGGATCGCTCACAGTTACTCAGCACCGCGCGCAGCAATGTCGTAGACCTCAGCCGGGGTAATCTGGGCGTGCCGTTGTTGCTGCTGGTCATGCTTGCCATGATGATGCTGCCGGTGCCACCGTTCCTGCTGGACGTGTTCTTCACGTTCAACATCGCCCTGTCGATCGTCGTGCTGTTGGTGTGCGTCTACGCCCTGCGGCCACTGGATTTCGCCGTCTTCCCGACCATCCTGCTGGTGGCCACGCTGTTGCGCCTGGCGCTGAACGTGGCGTCCACCCGCGTGGTGATGCTCCACGGCCAGGACGGGCACGCCGCGGCCGGTAAGGTGATCCAGGCCTTCGGTGAGGTGGTGATCGGCGGTAACTACGTGGTCGGTATCGTGGTCTTCGCCATCCTGATGATCATCAACTTCGTCGTGGTGACCAAGGGCGCCGGGCGGATTTCCGAGGTGAGCGCGCGTTTCACCCTCGATGCGATGCCGGGCAAGCAGATGGCGATCGACGCCGACCTCAACGCCGGTCTGATCGACCAGAGCCAGGCCAAGCTGCGTCGCCTGGAAGTGGCCCAGGAAGCCGAGTTCTACGGTTCCATGGACGGTGCCAGCAAATTCGTGCGCGGTGACGCCATCGCCGGCCTGCTGATTCTGTTCATCAACCTGATCGGCGGCATGGCTGTCGGCATCTTCCAGCACAACATGTCGTTTGGCGACGCCGGCAGGGTTTACGCCTTGTTGACCATTGGTGACGGTTTGGTGGCGCAATTGCCATCACTGTTGTTATCCACAGCGGCCGCGATCATGGTGACCCGTGCTTCGGGCTCTGAAGACATGGGCAAGCAGATCGGCCGGCAGATGTTCGCCTCGCCCAAGGCCCTGGCCGTTGCCGCTGGCCTGATGGCGGTGATGGGCCTGGTGCCGGGGATGCCACACATTTCCTTCCTGACCATGGCCGCCGCCGCCGCGGGCGGTGCCTACCTGTTCTGGAAGAAGCAGAACGCGCAGAAAGTCCAGGCCCTGCAAGAGGTCAAGCGCCAGCAGGAGCTGCTGCCGTCGCCGGCCCGCGCCATGGAAACCAAGGAGCTGGGCTGGGATGACGTGACCCCGATCGATATGATCGGCCTGGAAGTCGGCTATCGTTTGATTCCCTTGGTCGACCGTAACCAGGGGGGGCAGTTGCTGGCGCGGATCAAGGGGGTGCGCAAGAAGCTCTCCCAGGACCTGGGCTTCCTGATGCCCACCGTACACATTCGCGACAACCTCGACCTGGCGCCGAGCGCCTATCGCCTGACCTTGATGGGGGTGATCCTGGCCGAAGCCGAGATCTACCCGGATCGCGAGCTGGCGATCAACCCGGGCCAGGTCTATGGCAGCCTCAACGGCATCACCGCCAAGGATCCGGCTTTCGGCCTGGAAGCGGTGTGGATCGAAATCAGCCAGCGGGCCCAGGCCCAGTCCCTCGGTTATACCGTGGTGGACGCCAGTACCGTGGTGGCGACCCACTTGAACCAGATCCTGTACAAGCACTCCAGCGAGCTGATTGGCCACGAAGAAGTCCAGCAACTCCTGCAAGTGCTGGCCAAAGGCTCGCCGAAGCTGGCTGAAGAGCTGGTGCCGGGCGTGGTTTCGTTGTCGCAGTTGCTCAAGGTGCTGCAGGCGCTGCTGGCCGAACAAGTGCCCGTGCGCGACATACGCAGTATCGCCGAGGCCATCGCCAACAACGCCTCCAAGAGTCAAGATACCGCCGCCTTGGTGGCTGCGGTTCGGGTCGGCGTGTCCCGCGCAATCGTCCAAAGCATTGTAGGCACTGAGTCTGAGCTGCCTGTGATCACCTTGGAGCCAAGGTTGGAACAGATATTGCTCAATAGTCTGCAGAAGGCAGGACAAGGCTCGGAAGAGGGTGTTCTGCTGGAGCCAAGCATGGCCGAGAAGCTGCAGCGTTCGCTGATCGAAGCAGCCCAGCGGCAGGAGATGCAAGGCCAACCGGTGATCCTGCTGGTGGCCGGTCCGATTCGCGCGATGCTCTCGCGATTCGGTCGCCTCGCGGTCCCGGGGCTGCATGTGCTGGCGTACCAGGAAATACCGGACAACAAGCAAGTGACCATCGTTGCGACAGTAGGGCCCAACGGCTGAGGTAGTGGTTTATGCAAGTGAAGCGTTTTTTCGCCGCCGACATGCGTCAGGCCATGAAACTGGTTCGTGACGAGCTGGGCGCTGAAGCAGCCATCATTGGCAACCGTCGTATCGCCGGCGGTGTCGAGCTGACGGCGGCCCTGGATTACAAACTGTCTGCGCTGGCCCCGCGGGTTCCGAACATGGAACTCGAAGACGAGCTGCGCAAGACCCAATCGCGTATCGCCAGCGCCCAGGCCGAACTGAGCCTGCGCAGCAGCGAAGGCGAGGGTGCCGCGGGCACCAATCGTCAATTGTTCGCCGGTCAGCCGCTGACCGCCGGCCTGCCGTTGACCGCTGCCGAGCCGCTGATCGAGCAGGCCCAGGCCGAACCGCGTCGTCCTGAGCCGGCACCCGCCGCGCCTGCCCGCGGCCTCGACCCGCGCGCCCTGGACTCGATGCGCTTCGAACTCAACAGCCTGCGCGAACTGATGGAAGTCCAACTCGGCTCCCTGGCCTGGAATCAGCTGCAAGGCAGCCGTCCGGCCCAGGCCAACCTGTGGCGTCGCCTGCAACGCATCGGCTTGTCCGGCCCGTTGTCCCGGGACCTGCTGGCGCTGATCAATGGTATCGAAGAGCCTCGCCAGGCCTGGCGCATGTTGCTGGCGCACCTGGCGCGGATGATCGCCACGCCGGAAGTCGAGCCGCTGGAGGAGGGCGGGGTGATTGCCATGGTCGGTCCCGCCGGCATGGGCAAGACCACCACCCTGGCCAAGCTCGCCGCCCGTTATGTACTCAAGTACGGCGCCCAGAGCATCGCGCTGGTGAGCATGGACAGTTTCCGCATCGGTGCCCAGGAACAACTCAAGACCCTGGGCCGGATCCTCAATGTGTCGGTGACCCATGTGGATCCGGGCCAATCCCTGGCCCAGGCGCTGGAGCCGTTGCTGCGCAAGCGCGTCGTGCTGATCGATACCGCAGGCCTGCAAGCCAGCGATCCGGCCCTGCGCATGCAGCTCGAAAGCCTGGCCGGACGCGGTATCAAGTCAAAAAATTATCTCGTGTTGGCAACCACCAGCCAGAAACAGGTTCTAACCGCCGCATACCACAGCTACAAGCGCTGCGGACTGGCTGGCTGCATCCTGACTAAGCTGGACGAAACGGCAAGCCTGGGCGAGGTGTTGAGCCTGGCGATCGGTCATGAACTGCCGGTGGCCTACCTGACCGATGGGCCGCGGATCCCGGATGATTTGCATCTGCCGCGCCGTCATCAACTGGTCAGTCGTGCCGTGAGTGTGCAAATGCAGGAAGAACCCAGCGAAGAAGCCATGGCTGACATGTTCGCTGACATCTACCACAGCCCGACCAAACAGGTCGGCTGAGGTAATCATGAATATTTTTTGTACCTACATCGATGGTCTGCCATGCATTGTTCCTTATGCGAACGCGCAGCCAGTAATGTGGCCTCCGTCTAAGAAGACAAGGTAAAGAACGAACATGGGCAGCATGCATCCCGTACAGGTGATCGCGGTGACCGGCGGCAAAGGTGGCGTCGGGAAGACTAACGTGTCAGTGAACTTGTCCCTGGCTCTGGCAGAGCTTGGCCGACGGGTCATGCTGCTGGACGCCGACCTGGGCCTGGCGAACGTCGACGTGCTGCTGGGGCTTACCCCCAAACGCACCCTGGCGGACGTGATCGAGGGCCGTTGCGAACTGCGCGACGTGCTATTGCAGGGGCCGGGCGGGATTCGCATCGTGCCGGCTGCCTCTGGCACCCAGAGCATGGTTCACCTGACCCCGGCCCAGCACGCGGGCCTGATCCAGGCCTTCAGCGACATCGGCGACAACCTCGATGTGCTGGTGATCGACACCGCGGCCGGCATTGGCGACTCGGTTGTCAGTTTCGTCCGCGCCGCCCAGGAAGTGCTGCTGGTGGTCTGCGACGAACCGACGTCCATCACCGACGCCTACGCCCTGATCAAACTGCTGAACCGCGACTATGGCATGAACCGCTTCCGCGTCCTGGCCAATATGGCCCAGAGCCCGCAGGAAGGGCGCAACCTGTTCGCCAAGTTGACCAAGGTCACCGATCGCTTCCTGGACGTCGCCCTACAATACGTCGGCGCCGTGCCGTACGACGAAAGCGTGCGCAAGGCCGTCCAGAAGCAACGTGCCGTTTATGAAGCTTTTCCACGTTCCAAATGCGCGCTGGCGTTCAAGGCGATCGCCCAGAAGGTCGATACCTGGCCACTGCCGGCCAACCCCCGCGGGCATCTGGAATTTTTCGTCGAGCGTCTTGTGCAACAAACAGCAGGGCCCGTGCTATGACAGCCAGCGGTTACAACCATCTCTATAAAAAATCGGCACGGGACGCCCAGTACGAATTGATCGAGCGTTATGCGCCACTGGTCAAGCGTATTGCCTACCACTTGCTGGCGCGGTTGCCGGCCAGTGTCCAGGTCGAGGACTTGATCCAGGCCGGCATGATCGGCCTGCTTGAAGTGTCGAACAAATACGACGCCAGCAAAGGCGCCAGTTTCGAGACCTATGCCGGTATTCGCATTCGCGGGGCGATGCTCGATGAGGTCCGCAAGGGCGATTGGGCGCCACGTTCGGTGCACCGCAATACCCGCATGGTCAGTGACGCGATTCGGGCAATTGAAGCGAAAACCGGGCGTGACGCTAAAGATCACGAAGTTGCGGCCGAACTCCAGTTGAGCCTCGACGATTATTACGGGATTTTGAACGATACCTTGGGCAGCCGCCTGTTCAGTTTCGACGACCTGTTGCAGGACGGCGAACACGAAGGGCTGCACGAGGATAACGCGAGTGCTCACATGGAGCCGTCGCGTGACCTGGAAGATGAACGTTTCCAGAGTGCGCTGGCGGATGCGATTGCCAATTTGCCGGAGCGTGAGCGGCTGGTCTTGGCGCTGTACTACGACGAAGAGCTGAACCTCAAGGAAATCGGTGAGGTCCTGGGGGTCAGCGAATCGCGGGTCAGCCAGTTACACAGCCAGTGCGCGGCCCGTTTGCGGGGGCGTTTGGGGGAGTGGCGAGCGCGTTGACAGGCAGTGTGGGGACACTGCGACGAGGCTGGCCTGGCAATGCTGCGCCAGTCTCCATCCGTTGTGCTCCAGACCGTTGTCGAGTGTTGTGCCGGATTGATTGAAATGGCGCGTCCAGGTGCTGGGCGCGTTTAAGACTGCTTGGAGGTCGAATTGGACAAGAACATGAAAATCCTCATCGTTGATGACTTCTCAACGATGCGGCGGATCATTAAAAACCTGTTGCGTGACCTTGGGTTCACCAACACGGCCGAAGCAGATGACGGGACCACTGCGCTCCCGATGTTGCACAGTGGCAACTTCGATTTTCTGGTCACCGACTGGAACATGCCGGGCATGACCGGTATCGACCTGCTGCGCCAGGTGCGTGCCGACGAAAAACTCAAGCATCTTCCGGTGTTGATGGTCACTGCCGAAGCCAAGCGCGAGCAGATCATCGAAGCGGCCCAGGCCGGTGTGAACGGCTATGTGGTCAAACCCTTCACGGCCCAGGCGTTGAAAGAGAAGATCGAAAAAATCTTCGAACGCATCGGTTAACGGCGCCACGGGGGAGCTATGGACAACGAATCTTCAATGGGCGATTTCGAATCGACCCTGAAAAAACATGCCCGCGAACTGGTCGACAGCCTTGAAAAAGGTCGTTTTGGCGATGCGGTTCAAATGATCCATGAGCTCAACCAGACCCGTGACCGCGGTCTGTATCAGGAAGTGGGCAAGCTCACGCGTGAACTGCACAGTGCGATTGTCAATTTCCAGATCGACCCGCACATGCCGCAGGCCGAGGAAGTCTCGCAGATCACCGACGCCACCGAGCGCCTGGGGTATGTGGTCAAGCTGACCGAAGCCGCGGCCAACCGCACCATGGACCTGGTGGAAAGCGCAACGCCGCTGGTCAATGGCCTGAGCGAAGAAGCCCAGGCCTTGAGCACCGACTGGGGCCGGTTCATGCGTCGTGAAGTCGGTGCTGAAGAGTTTCGGGAGCTGGCCCGCCGGGTCGACGGTTTCCTGACGCGCAGCAGCACCGAGAACCGCGCCGTGGCAAGCAACCTCAACGACATTCTGCTGGCCCAGGACTATCAAGACCTGACCGGCCAGGTGATCAAGCGTGTGACCCAGTTGGTCACCGAAGTGGAAAGCAACCTGCTCAAACTGGTGTTGATGGCCAGCCAGGTCGACCGCTTTGCAGGCATCGAACACGACCGTGAAGCGATGCTTGCTGAAAAAGATCCACAAAAACATCTCTCTCAGGGTGAAGGTCCGCAAATTCATGCCGATAAAAGAGAAGACGTTATGTCCGGTCAGGACGATGTGGACGATTTGCTGTCCAGCCTTGGATTCTGAGTTTTAGCCCTGTTTTAGGAGCAGCCATTAATGAGCTTCGGCGCCGATGAAGAGATCCTTCAGGATTTCCTGGTTGAGGCCGGCGAGATTCTAGAGCAACTATCCGAACAACTGGTCGAGCTGGAAAGCCGACCTGATGATGCGGATCTGCTCAATGCAATTTTTCGCGGTTTCCACACTGTAAAAGGAGGCGCCGGCTTCCTCCAGCTCAACGAGCTGGTGGAGTGCTGTCACATTGCCGAGAACGTGTTCGACATCCTGCGCAAGGGTGAGCGCCGCGTTGATTCGGAATTGATGGACGTGGTGCTCGAAGCGCTGGATGCGGTCAACAGCATGTTCAGCGAAGTGCGCGAGCGCTCGCCGATCACCCCTGCCACCCCCGAGTTGCTCGCCGCGTTGGCACGCCTGGCCGAGCCGCAATCGGCTGACGAAGCGGCACCGGTTGCCGAAGCGGTGGTTGAAGAGCCGGTCGCCGAAGAATCGGGCGACATCACCGATAACGAATTCGAACAGCTGCTGGACTCCCTGAATACCGTCAAGGCCCAGGCCGAGGCGCCGGCCGCTCAGGTCGCTCCTGCTGCGCAAGTCGCCGGGGCTGGCAGCGATGAAATCACCGATGCCGAGTTCGAGTCGCTGCTCGACCAGCTTCACGGCAAAGGCCAGTTCGCACCGGACGCGGTCGTCCCGCCGACGGCCCCGGCCGCCCCGAAAGCGGCGGGCGACAGCTCCGACATCACCGATGACGAATTTGAAGCGCTGCTCGACCAGTTGCACGGCAAGGGCACCTTTGCCGTTGACGCGCTGGATTCGGCCATCGCTTCAGCGCCGACCCCGGCCAAGCCTGCCGCCGCTGCCGCTGGCAGCGATCTGATCAGCGACCACGAATTCGAATCGCTGCTCGATGAACTGCATGGCAAGGGCAAGTTCAGCGAAGTCGGTACAGCGTCTGCCGCGCCTGCCGCCACCGCGGCGGCACCGGCGGCCAAGGCTGCTGCGCCCAAACCCGCCGCCAAGGCACCGGAACCCAAGGCCGAGCCCGCCAAGCCTGCCGCTGCCGCCGCGGCGCCAGCCCGGGCTCCAGCGGCTGCGCCAGCGGAAAAACCGGCCAGCGAAGCCGAGACCACCGTTCGGGTCGACACCGCACGCCTGGACGAGATCATGAACATGGTCGGCGAACTGGTGCTGGTGCGTAACCGTCTGGTGCGCCTGGGCCTCAACAGCCAGGACGAAGCCATGTCCAAGGCCGTGTCGAACCTCGACGTGGTCACGGCCGATTTGCAGACCGCGGTCATGAAGACCCGGATGCAGCCGATCAAGAAAGTCTTCGGGCGCTTCCCGCGCCTGGTTCGCGACCTGGCTCGCCAGCTCAAGAAAGAAATCAACCTGGAACTGGTGGGTGAAGAGACCGACCTCGACAAGAACCTCGTCGAGGCCCTGGCCGACCCGCTGGTCCACTTGGTGCGCAACGCGGTCGACCACGGCATCGAGTCGCCGGAAGAACGCGAAGCCTCGGGCAAGGTCCGCAGCGGCAAGGTAATCCTGGCCGCCGAGCAGGAAGGCGACCATATCCTGCTGTCGATCTCCGATGACGGCAAGGGCATGGACCCGAACGTGCTGCGTTCCATCGCGGTGAAACGCGGTGTAATGGACAAGGATGCCGCCGACCGCCTGAGCGACACCGAGTGCTACAACCTGATCTTCGCCCCGGGTTTCTCGACCAAGACCGAGATTTCCGACGTGTCGGGTCGTGGCGTGGGCATGGACGTGGTGAAAACCAAGATTTCCCAGCTCAACGGTTCGATCAACATCTACTCGACCAAGGGCCAGGGCTCGAAGATCGTCATCAAGGTCCCGTTGACCTTGGCGATCATGCCGACCCTGATGGTGATGCTGGGCAACCAGGCCTTCGCCTTCCCGCTGGTCAACGTCAACGAGATCTTCCACCTCGACCTGTCGCGCACCAACGTGGTGGATGGCCAGGAAGTGGTGATCGTACGGGACAAGGCATTGCCGCTGTTCTATCTCAAGCGCTGGCTGGTCAGCTCGGCGGCTCATGTGGAACAGGGCGAGGGCCATGTGGTTATCCTTTCGGTGGGCACCCAGCGGATCGGCTTCGTCGTCGACCAGTTGGTGGGCCAGGAAGAAGTGGTCATCAAGCCGTTGGGCAAGATGCTCCAGGGCACCCCGGGCATGTCCGGCGCCACCATCACCGGCGACGGCCGCATCGCGTTGATTCTCGATGTGCCAAGCATGCTCAAGCGTTACGCCGCCCGGCGTATTTGATTCTGGAGGGGGGCGGCCCAGGGCCGCGCCTCGTCTAACGGAGTGTTTATGGTAGTTAAAGTCCTGGTGGTGGACGATTCGGGTTTTTTCCGTCGCCGCGTCTCTGAAATTCTTTCGGCGGACACGAGTATTCAGGTTGTCGGTACCGCAACTAATGGCAAAGAGGCGATCGATCAGGCCCTGGCACTCAAGCCGGACGTGATTACCATGGACTACGAGATGCCGATGATGGATGGCATCACGGCCGTGCGGCATATCATGCAGCGCTGCCCGACCCCGGTCTTGATGTTCTCGTCCCTGACTCACGAAGGCGCCCGGGTAACCCTCGATGCGCTGGACGCCGGGGCGGTGGATTTCCTGCCGAAGAATTTCGAAGACATTTCGCGCAACCCCGACAAGGTCCGGCAGTTGCTGTGTGAAAAGGTCCATAGCATTTCCCGTAGCAATCGTCGTGTCGGTGCCTACAGCGCACCGGCGCCAGCCCCGGTTGCGGCGCCAAGCCCCGCGCCAGCGCCGACGGCATCGAGCAGCTTCAATCCAGCCCCGGTACGCAGCGCCCCGGCACCTGCGCCGACGCGTTCGGCACCTGCCAGTGCGACGTCGCCGGCACCCAAACGCAAAGCCTACAAGCTGGTGGCGATCGGTACGTCCACCGGCGGCCCGGTGGCACTGCAACGGGTCCTGACCCAGTTGCCGGCCAACTTCCCGGCGCCCATCGTGCTGATCCAGCACATGCCGGCGGCGTTCACCAAGGCGTTTGCCGAGCGTCTGGACAAGCTGTGCAACATCAACGTCAAGGAAGCCGAGGATGGTGACATCCTGCGTCCGGGCCTTGCATTGTTGGCGCCGGGTGGCAAACAGATGATGATCGACGGCCGCGGCGCGGTGAAAATCCTGCCGGGCGATGAGCGCCTGAACTACAAGCCTTGCGTGGACATTACCTTCGGTTCCGCGGCCAAGTCCTACGGTGACAAAGTTCTGGCGGTGGTGCTCACCGGCATGGGCGCCGACGGTCGTGAAGGCGCACGGCTGCTCAAGCAGGGCGGCAGTGCGATCTGGGCCCAGGACGAAGCCAGTTGCGTGATCTACGGCATGCCGATGGCCATCGTCAAAGCCGATCTTGCCGATGCGGTGTACGGGTTGGACGACATCGGTAGACACTTGGTCGAGGCCTGCCTGTAATGGATGTGCTCAGCCTGATTGGCATCATCATGGCGTTCGTCGCCATCATTGGCGGCAATTACCTGGAAGGCGGTCATCTGGGCGCGCTGGCCAACGGCCCGGCGGCGTTGATCGTGCTCGGTGGCACCATTGGCGCGGCGCTGTTGCAGTCGCCCATGAGCGCTTTCAAGCGGGCCATGCAGGTGCTGATCTGGATTCTGTTCCCGCCCCGCGTCGACCTGGCCGGTGGCATCGACCGCGTGGTGAACTGGAGCCTGACCGCTCGCAAGGAAGGCCTGCTGGGCCTGGAAGGGGTGGCGGACGCCGAACCCGACAGCTACTCACGCAAAGGCCTGCAATTGCTGGTGGACGGCGCCGAGCCGGAAGCCATCCGCAGCATCCTGGAGGTGGATTTCTACACCCAGGAAAGCCGTGACATCGAAGCGGCCAAAGTATTCGAAAGCATGGGCGGCTACGCGCCGACCATCGGCATCATCGGTGCGGTGATGGGCCTGATCCATGTGATGGGCAACCTGGCCGATCCGTCGCAACTGGGCAGCGGCATCGCCGTGGCCTTCGTCGCCACGATCTATGGCGTGGCCAGTGCCAACCTGGTGTTGTTGCCGATCGCGGCCAAACTCAAGTCCATCGCGTTGCGCCAGTCGCGCTATCGCGAAATGCTGCTGGAAGGGATCCTGTCGATCGCCGAAGGTGAAAACCCGCGCTCCATTGAGTTGAAGCTCCAGGGTTTCATGGACTGATGGGAGGCATGGGAAATGGCACGTCGCAGGCATCGTGAAGAACACGTCAACCATGAACGCTGGCTCGTTTCCTACGCCGACTTCATCACGCTGCTGTTCGCTTTTTTCGTGGTCATGTATTCGATTTCGTCGGTCAACGAAGGCAAGTACAAAGTCATTTCCGAGGCGTTGATCGGGGTCTTCACCGATTCCGACCGAGCCCTCAAGCCCATCCCTATCGGCGAGGAGCGGCCCAAGACCACCACCCCGGCCAAACCCTTGGTCAAGGACAGCGAGCAGGTCGATGCCGGTATCGCCGGCAGCAGCGATCCGTTGAAAAGCATCGCCGACGACATCAGCGCGGCGTTCGGTGACCTGATCAGCTCCAACCAGATGACCGTGCGTGGCAACGAGCTGTGGGTCGAGATCGAACTCAATTCCAGCCTGTTGTTCGGCAGCGGCGACGCCATGCCCAGCGACATGGCGTTCAACATCATCGATAAGGTCGCGGCGATCCTCAAGCCCTTCGACAACCCGATCCATGTCGAAGGCTTCACGGACGACCAGCCGATCCGTACCGCGCAATACCCGACCAACTGGGAACTGTCCTCGGCCCGTTCGGCGAGCATCGTGCGCATGCTGGCGATGCAGGGCGTGAACCCCGGTCGCCTGGCCTCGGTGGGCTACGGCGAGTTCCAGCCGGTGGCCAACAACGCCACGGCCGAGGGGCGTGCGCGCAACCGGCGGGTGGTGCTGGTGGTGTCGCGTAACCTCGATGTACGTCGTAGCCTGACCGGTACCGGTACGGCCAACGCAACCCCGGATGCGGCGTTGAAGCGGGCTGGCACACAAACTGCACCGGCTCCGGTCAAGTCACCGGGAAGACAGAGTGCCGTCAATTCTCCGTCACCCGCTTTATAACCGAGCTATTTCTCGGTCGAGCCTGTTTCGGCCGGGAGGAACGATCCGAATGAGAGTCTGGGCAGTCGCCAATCAAAAAGGTGGTGTGGGCAAGACCACATCTTCCATCGCTTTAGCCGGGTTGCTGGCCGAGGCGGGCAAGCGCGTGGTCATCGTCGATCTGGACCCCCATGGCTCGATGACCAGCTATTTCGGCTACGATCCCGACAGCCTGGAGCACAGCAACTTCGACCTGTTCCTGCACAAGGGCGTTGTGCCCGAGGGGTTGCCGGGGCAATTGTTGTTGTCCACCAGCGACGAGCGAATTTCCCTGTTGCCGTCGAGCACCGCCCTGGCCACCCTGGAGCGACAGTCGCCCGGGCAGAGCGGCCTGGGCCTGGTGATCGCCAAGAGTCTGGCGCAGCTGTGGCAGGATTTCGATTACGCGATCATCGACAGCCCGCCGTTGCTGGGGTTGCTGATGGTCAATGCCCTGGCCGCCAGTCAGCAGTTGGTGATCCCCGTGCAGACCGAGCATTTGGCCGTCAAGGGGCTGGAGCGCATGGTCAATACACTGGCGATGGTCAACCGCTCGCGCAAACAGACGCTGGCCTTCAATATCGTGCCGACGCTGTTCGACCGTCGCACCCAGGCGTCCCTGGGGACCTTGCGGGTGTTGCGGGACAAGTACCCGGATGACATCTGGCAGGGTTATATCCCCGTCGACACCCGCCTGCGGGATGCCAGCCGCGCCGGTGTGACCCCTTCGCAATTCGATGGCAAGAGTCGTGGTGTGCTGGCTTACCGAGCGCTGCTCAAGCATCTGCTGGCCCAACAGCTTGTTCCGCAGCAGGTGGCTTAAGGTGACGAGGCTTTCCATTGGCAGTGTGTTCGCTTGCGAACGCTCAAGTCCTGCCGCATTCATGCCGATAACCTCTTCAAGTGGCGCACTGTTCCTATGAACCGCCCAATAAAGACAACCTCGCGTCCGCAAATGGCCCTGCAGTCTTATCTGGATGGGCTGCTGCAGGAAGCGACCGAAGAACTGCCACTGCCGCCAAGCGTGATCGAGGCGTTGCCTGAACACGTCGAAGCCGAGGGTGTGCTGGATGAGTTTCAAGCGGCCGTGCTCGAAGAGCAGGCCCGTGACGCACAGAAGTCAGTGATGGCCGCGGCGGTCGAAGCACCGTTCATCAAGCCTCAACTGACAGTAATGGAGGCACCTGCTCCGATCCTGGCGCCGGTCTCGACCGTTGCCCCGTTGCTGCAGGGGTTGGTGACGCCGGTGGTGGAAGTCCACTTGCCACCGAGCAACCCACCGCCACCGGTGCCGGGCGACGACCGTCCGGCCTGGGCTGCCGAGCCGTTCGAGTGTTTGTTGTTCGATGTGGCCGGGTTGACCCTGGCGGTGCCGCTGGTCTGCCTGGGATCGATTTACTCCCTGGCCGGGCAGGAATTGACGCCGTTGTTCGGCCAGCCGGAATGGTTCCTCGGGATCCTGCCGAGCCAGGCGGGCAATCTGAAGGTACTGGATACGGCGCGCTGGGTGATGCCGGACCGTTATCGCGATGATTTTCGCCAGGGCCTGCAATACGTGATTTCGGTGCAAGGTTACGAGTGGGGATTGGCGGTGCACCAGGTCAGCCGTTCGCTGCGCCTGGACCCGAACGAGATCAAGTGGCGCAGCCATCGAGGGCAACGGCCATGGCTGGCCGGTACGGTGATCGAGCACATGTGCGCCTTGCTGGACGTTGCCGAGCTGGCGGAGTTGATCGCCAGCGGCGGGGCAAAACACCTGGGCGGCAGCAAGAAGCCGGTCCAGAAACCGAAATAAGACAACCGGTGGCGCACAGCGTCGCCGGACAGAATACACGCCGCCACAGGCGGTTTTTCGAGGGGTCAAGGTATGAATGATAAGGCGTCGTCTCAAAAGGGTTCTGAAGATCCGATTCTGCAATGGGTGACCTTCAAGCTCGATAACGAAACCTACGGCATCAACGTGATGCGCGTTCAGGAAGTGCTGCGCTATACCGAGATCGCCCCGGTACCGGGTGCACCCAGCTATGTGCTGGGCATCATCAACCTGCGTGGCAACGTGGTCACCGTGATCGATACCCGTCAGCGCTTTGGCCTGATGAACGCCGAGATCAGCGACAACACCCGGATCGTCATCATCGAAGCCGACAAGCAAGTGGTCGGCATCATGGTCGACAGCGTCGCCGAAGTGGTTTACTTGCGCCAGTCGGAAATCGAGACGGCGCCGAACGTGGGTAACGAAGAATCCGCCAAGTTCATTCAAGGCGTGTGCAACAAGAATAACGAGTTGCTGATTCTGGTTGAACTGGACAAGATGATGAGCGAAGAAGAGTGGTCGGAACTGGAGAGTATCTGATTGATTCTTGAGGTAGCAGTCATTGTCCTGTTCCTTTTCTGGGCAGGTACGCTGGCGATGTTCTTGGCATACATACGTGGCCAGCGGCAGATTGCCGCTCAGCAGGCCCAGGGCGATGCGCTGCGCGACCAGCGCATCAAGGACCTGGCCAAGCGCGTCGACGATTACCAGAACGGCACCGTGCGCATGGGCGAAGCGCTCCATGAGCTGCGTGCCGTGGTTGCGCCGTTGCCGGACAAACTCGCCCAGTTGGAACAGCGTGACCCCTCCAGCCTGTCCTTCGCCCAGGCCGCCCGCCTGGTGGGCATGGGTGCCAGCGTCGACGAACTGACCCAAGCCTGCGGCCTGACCCAAGCCGAGGCGGAGTTGATGAGCAAGCTGCACCGAGGCGGCTGATCGTTTTCTTCACAGACCCCATGTGGGAGCGAGCTTGCTCGCGATAGCGGTGTAACAGTCAACAGAGATGTTGAATGTGAGTCCGCCATCGCGAGCAAGCTCGCTCCCACAGGTTTTTCTGGCGAACCGATTTTTCCAGCCCAGCCCCTGTGGCGAGGGGATTTATCCCCGCTCGGGTGCGCAGCAGCCGCCTAAAAAAATTGGGGTCGCTGCGCAACCCAACGGGGATAAATCCCCTCGCCACAGATCAGTAGTCGTCGCCGCGGTCGGTCACATCCTTTTCGACACTCGGTGCATTCGGGTCATGGCCTTGGGGGAACTTGCCCTTGAGGTTCCAGGCGAACGCGATGATCTCGGCAATCGTGCGGTACAGCTCTTCCGGGATGCTGTCCCCCAATTCCATCCTTGCCAGCAGCTTCACCAGCTCGGCATTTTCATAGATCGGTACTTCACTGTCCCGGGCGATGCGCAGGATTTCCTCGGCCAGGGCTTCGTCGCCCTTGGCGGTGAGGGTCGGGGCGTGGTGGCCGTCGTATTTAAGGGCGATGGCCTGGCGGGGTTCGGTGTGGGTTGTCATGCGGTTTCGTCCACCCAGCGTTGTTCCAGGCGAGTCTTGGGGCCTTGGGGCGGAGTGCCAAGGTGGCAGTCCAGGTCGCCGACGTTCAGGCCACAGGTCACCAGGCGCTCACGCAGTGCTGTCAGGTTGCTTTCGATCAGGCTCGCGGTGTACGGCCGTTCGGCCCACAATTGGCTGGACAGGCTGCCGCTGAGCAACTGGGCTTGAATCTGCAGCGGGCCGAGCGGTTCCATGTCGAATGCCAGTTCGACCCGCCAGAGCTGCTGTTTCGGCTCGCGTTCTTCCCGGCGTTCGTCTGGCTGTTCCCGGGGCGGGGTTTCCTCGCGCTGGAACTTGACCTGCAACGGCACGATGTCCTGCAGGTTGCGCATCGGGATCTCCAATTGCCAGGTGCTCATCAAGCGACCGTCGTCGGTCAGGCCGGTTTGTTCCAGACTCGACAACTGATGGCTTTGCAGGCGCGACACGGCAGCGGCGGCCAGACGCAGCAGGTGCTCCAGATCGCCGTCTTCGTCCTGGTCTTTCAACTGGCGCGAGGGCAGCGGAAAACTGGTGGGTTGAGGCTTGGCGCTGACCTGGCCGAGCATCCCCAGGGCGCTGCGCACGAAACTCGGCAGGACCTGAGCCAGCGTATTGGCGGCAATGATGGCGCTGAGGTTGGTGGAGGCGGGCAGGGCCGGTGTCAGTTGGGCAATCAGTTTCAGCAGGTCGCCTTTCATGTCCGGCGCCAGGCTGGGCGGCTGGCCGGCGAGCAGTTTGCTTTCCAGGAACACCCCGCTGGCGACCATGGCCTGGGCCAAGCCCTTGGGCGTACTCAGTTGCTGGACATCCGGCAGCCCAGCCAGCAAGCGAGTCACCGCGGCGCGCAACTCGGTGCCGGTGTCGTCGGTGAGCGGCAGGTTTTGCAGGGCAGTGACCAGGCTGTCCAGCGAGCCCTGGCGGCTCACTTGGGTGAGCAATTGCTGGCTCACCGCCAGTTGCTCCTGGCGGTTGCTCAGAGGAACGAATTTCAGCGTCTGGGCATCTTGCACCTGGGCGCTCAAGAGTGTGCCGATGCGCAGTGGTCGGGGGCTGTCGATGTCCAGGGTACTGCCGGCCTGGGCGGTGTTGAGCAGGCTCACCAATGACCGATAGACCACCGGCTGCCCGGGCAATGACGGCAATGCCTGGCTGGTCAGCACCTTGCCTTGCAGCAGCGTGCCGACCGGCATCTGCGCCGTGTCGATGCGCGTCAAGGTGGCGACGCTGGAGGCAACGGCCTGTTGCACGGCAATCGTCAGGTTGCTGGGGGACGGTTGGGTCACGGCCAGGCTGGTGCCCTGGGGTAATGGCTGGGTGCTGGTGGCTTGCACGGTGGTCTGGCGGCCGCTCTCCAGGGTGACCTTGAGCAACAGCTGGAAAGTCTGGTCGGCCTGCTTGAGCGACAGCACTTCGGCCTGGGCGGTCTGGCCGGGGCCGATCAGCCCTTCGGCCGGTGCCAGCAATTTGAGCAGCTCGCCCGTCACCGCTGGCATACGCGTCGTTGCCGTGGCCTGGGGCAGCGGCAGGATGTTGATGTCGCCTGTCATCTGCGGTCTTACCCTGGGGAAAATAAGCCCTCTTGAGAGTAGGGCATCACATGTATAATGCCGCCCGTCTTTCAGGGAGTGGCGAAAACCTTGCAATTGTTTGACGCAGCTCTGTGGAACAGGCCGTCAAAGCATCTATGCTGCACCTCTTTAACGGCCGCTGCACCGCCGACTTGAACCGTATAAGGCCCGCGATCCCTTGACCAGTCCTCTCCTGCAAACCGTTGGCCTCGCCTGTGAGCGAGACTTGCGGCTGCTTTTCGAAAATCTCGAATTGAGACTCTCGCCGGGCGATATGGTGCAGATCAGTGGCCCCAACGGTAGCGGCAAGACCAGCCTGTTGCGCCTGCTCGCCGGATTGATGCAGCCCACCGCGGGCCAAGTGTTGCTCAATGGCCTGCCCTTGCACAGCCAGCGCAGCGAGCTGGCCCGTAACCTGCTCTGGATCGGCCATGCCGCCGGCATCAAGGACTTGCTGACCCCCGAAGAAAACCTCAGTTGGCTCTGCGCTCTGCACACGCCGGCCGGCCGCGAGGCGATCTGGCAGGCGTTGGCGGCGGTCGGGCTGCGCGGCTTCGAGGATGTGCCGAGCCACACCCTGTCCGCCGGCCAGCAGCGCCGGGTGGCCCTGGCCCGGTTGTACCTGGACGGTCCGCCGCTGTGGATTCTCGACGAGCCGTTCACCGCCCTGGACAAGCAGGGCGTCGCGCAGCTCGAGGAACACCTGGCCCGGCATTGCGAAAACGGTGGCATGGTGCTCTTGACCACCCACCACACGCTGGCGCGGATGCCGTCCGGCTATCGCAACATCGATCTGGGGAACTGGGCCGTATGAGTGTGTTTGGCCTGTTACTGGCCCGCGAGGCGCGCCTGCTTTTTCGTCGTCCGGCCGAATTGGCCAATCCGTTGGTGTTCTTCGCGATCGTCATCGCGCTGTTCCCGCTGGCGGTCGGTCCGGAGACTCAATTGTTGCAAACCTTGTCTCCGGGACTGGTCTGGGTGGCCGCGCTTTTATCGGTCCTGCTCTCGCTGGACGGGCTTTTCCGCAGTGATTTCGAAGACGGTTCCCTGGAACAGTGGGTCCTTTCGTCGCACCCCCTGGCCCTTCTGGTTTTGGCCAAGGTACTGGCACACTGGGTTTTTTCCGGGCTGGCGCTGGTGCTGCTGTCGCCGCTGTTGGCGATGATGCTGGGTTTGCCTGCCGCGTGCATGCCGGTGTTGCTGGTGTCGCTGCTGCTGGGCACGCCGGTGTTGAGCCTGCTCGGTGCGGTAGGCGCGGCGTTGACGGTGGGGTTGAAGCGCGGTGGCCTGTTGCTGGCGCTGCTGATCCTGCCCTTGTATATCCCGGTGTTGATCCTGGGCAGTGGTGCCTTGCAGGCGGCGTTGCAAGGCATGCCGGCAACCGGTTATCTCCTGTGGCTTGGCAGCCTGACCGCCCTGGCGATAACCCTGACACCCTTTGCAATAGCCGCTGGCCTGAAGATCAGCGTCGGCGAATAATAATGAGGCCTGGTCAATAATTGACCACTTCTGCGGAAGTTAAGGCAGACCTGGCAGCTCGTGATGACGAGCCGCAACCGTGATGGAAACAGCAATGAACTGGACCTGGTTTCATAAGCTCGGCTCACCCAAGTGGTTCTACGGCATCAGCGGCAAGATGCTGCCCTGGTTGAGCCTCTTCGCTCTGCTGCTGATCGGCTCCGGCGTCGTCTGGGGCCTGGCCTTCGCCCCACCGGATTACCAGCAGGGCAACAGCTTCCGCATCATCTACATCCACGTTCCCACCGCGATGCTGGCCCAGTCCATCTACGTGATGCTGGCCGTGTGTGGTGTGGTCGGGCTGGTGTGGAAGATGAAGCTGGCCGACGTGGCCCTGCAATGCGCCGCGCCCATCGGCGCCTGGATGACCGCCGTGGCGCTGGTCACCGGGGCCATCTGGGGCAAGCCGACCTGGGGATCGTGGTGGGTCTGGGATGCACGACTGACGTCGATGCTGATCCTGCTGTTCCTGTACTTCGGTCTTATTGCGCTGGGCAACGCCATCAGCAATCGTGACAGTGCCGCCAAGGCCTGCGCGGTGCTGGCGATTGTCGGCGTGATCAACATCCCGATCATCAAGTACTCGGTGGAGTGGTGGAACACCCTGCACCAGGGCGCGACGTTCACCCTCACCGAAAAGCCGGCGATGCCCGTGGAAATGTGGCTGCCGCTGTTGCTCACCGTATTGGGCTTCTACTGTTTCTTCGGCGCGGTGCTGTTGCTGCGCATGCGCCTGGAAGTGCTCAAGCGCGAATCCCGGGCCAGTTGGGTGAAGGCCGAAGTACAGAACAGCCTGGAGGCCGCTCGATGAGTTTCGCTTCATTCGGCGATTTCCTCGCCATGGGTCATCATGGCCTGTATGTCTGGTCAGCCTATGGCATTTGCCTGGTGGTGCTGGCCCTCAACGTGGCGGTGCCGATCCTGGCCCGCAAGCGGTATCTGCAACAAGAGGCGCGTCGTCTGCGCCGGGAGAACGGTCAGTGAATCCGCTGCGCAAAAAACGTCTTGTCATCATTCTGGCGATCCTGGTGGGTGTCGGTGCCGCGGTCGGCCTGGCCCTGAGCGCCTTGCAGCAGAACATCAACCTGTTCTACACCCCGACCCAGATCGCCAGTGGCGAAGCGCCCAAGGACACCCGCATCCGCGCTGGCGGCATGGTGGAAAAAGGCTCGCTGGTGCGCTCCGGGGATTCACTGGACGTGAAATTCAATGTCACCGACTTCAACAAGACCGTGACCATCACCTATCGCGGCATCCTCCCGGACCTGTTCCGCGAAGGGCAGGGCATCGTCGCCCTGGGCAAGCTCAACGCCGATGGCGTGGTGGTGGCCGACGAAGTGCTGGCCAAGCACGATGAAAAATACATGCCGCCGGAAGTGACCAAGGCCCTGAAAGACAGCGGCCAGTCGGCGCCCGCTCCCGTGAAGGAGGGCTGATCGATGACTACTGGCATCTTCATTCCCGAGTTGGGCCACCTAGCGATGATCCTCGCCCTGTGCTTCTCCCTGGTACAGGCCGTGGTGCCCTTGCTCGGTGCCTGGCGCGGCGACCGCTTGTGGATGAGCCTGGCCCAGCCTGCGGCGTGGGGGCAGTTCGCCTTCATGCTGTTCGCCTTCGGTTGCCTGACCTATGCGTTCATGGCCGACGACTTTTCCGTGGAGTACGTTGCCAGCAACTCCAACAGCGCCTTGCCCTGGTACTACAAGTTCAGCGCCGTGTGGGGCGCCCACGAAGGTTCGCTGTTGCTTTGGGCGTTGATCCTCGCCGGCTGGACTTTCGCGGTCTCGGTGTTTTCCCGGCAGTTGCCCCAGGTGATGCTGGCTCGTGTGCTGGCGGTGATGGGCATGATCAGCACCGGTTTCCTGTTGTTCCTGATCGTCACGTCCAACCCGTTCAAGCGCATCCTGCCGCAGATGCCGATGGACGGCCGCGACCTCAATCCATTGTTGCAGGACATCGGCCTGATCGTTCACCCACCGATGCTCTACATGGGCTATGTCGGTTTTTCCGTGGCCTTCTCCTTCGCCATCGCTGCGTTGCTCGGTGGTCGCCTCGATGCCGCGTGGGCACGTTGGTCCCGCCCGTGGACCATCGTCGCCTGGGCCTTCCTCGGTATCGGCATCACCCTCGGTTCGTGGTGGGCCTACTACGAACTCGGTTGGGGCGGCTGGTGGTTCTGGGACCCGGTGGAAAACGCCTCGTTCATGCCCTGGTTGGTGGGCACGGCGCTGATTCACTCCCTGGCTGTCACGGAAAAGCGCGGTGTGTTCAAGAGCTGGACCGTGCTGCTGGCCATCGCGGCCTTCTCCCTGAGCCTGCTGGGAACGTTCCTGGTGCGTTCCGGCGTGCTGACGTCGGTGCATGCCTTCGCCTCGGACCCTGAGCGTGGCGTGTTCATCCTGATGTTCCTGCTGTTCGTCGTCGGCGGTTCGCTGACGTTGTTCGCCCTGCGTGCGCCGGTGGTCAAGAGCCAGGTCGGCTTCAACCTCTGGTCACGGGAAACCCTGTTGCTGGGCAACAACCTGGTGCTGGTGGTGGCCGCGTCGATGATCCTGCTGGGGACGCTGTACCCGCTGGTGCTCGATGCGCTGTCCGGCGCCAAGCTGTCGGTCGGCCCGCCGTATTTCAATGCGTTGTTCATCCCGCTGATGGCGATCCTGATGGTGGTGATGGCCATCGGTGTGCTGGTGCGCTGGAAGGACACACCGGTCAAATGGCTGCTGGGCATGTTGACCCCAGTGCTGCTGGGCACGGCCGCCCTGGCCGTGGTGGCTGGCGTGGCCTATGGCGACTTCAACTGGGCGGTGCTGGCGACGTTCGTGCTGGCGGCGTGGGTGTTGCTGGCCGGTGTCCGGGATATCTTCGACAAGACCCGCCACAGAGGCCTGATCAAAGGCCTGCCAACCCTGACCCGCAGTTACTGGGGCATGCAGATCGCTCACCTGGGTATCGCCGTCTGCGCCCTGGGTGTGGTGCTGTCCAGCCAGAACAGCGCCGAGCGCGACCTGCGCCTGGCGCCGGGCGAGTCCATGGACCTGGGCGGTTATCAGTTCGTGTTCGAGGGGGCCAAGCATTTCGAGGGGCCGAACTTCACGTCCGACAAAGGCACCGTGCGGGTCATTCGCAATGGTCAGGAAATCACCGTGCTGCATCCGGAAAAACGCCTCTACACCGTGCAGAACTCGGTCATGACCGAGGCTGGAATCGATGCCGGTTTCACCCGCGACCTCTACGTGGCCCTGGGCGAATCCCTGGGCGACGGTGCATGGGCGGTGCGGGTCCACGTCAAGCCGTTCGTGCGCTGGATCTGGTTCGGTGGCTTGCTCACGGGCCTGGGTGGCGTGCTGGCCGCGCTGGATCGGCGTTATCGAGTCAAGGTGAAAACCCGGGTGCGTGAAGCCCTGGGCGTGACGGGAGCCACTGCATGAAACGTTGGTTGATGGTGTTGCCGCTGGCGCTGTTCCTGTTGATGGCGGTGTTTTTGTACCGGGGGTTGTACCTGAACCCGAGCGAATTGCCCTCGGCGATGATCGGCAAGCCGTTCCCGGAGTTTTCCCTGCCCTCGGTGCAGGGTGACAAGACCCTGACCCGTGCCGACCTGCTGGGCAAGCCGGCGCTGGTCAACGTGTGGGGCACCTGGTGCATTTCCTGCCGGGTCGAACACCCGGTGCTGAACAAGCTGGCCCAGAACGGCGTGGTGATCTACGGCGTCAACTACAAGGACGTCAATGCCGACGCCTTGAAGTGGCTGGCCGAATTCCACAACCCGTATCAATTGGACATTCGTGATGAGGACGGCTCCCTTGGCCTGAACCTGGGTGTCTATGGCGCACCGGAAACCTTCTTCATCGATGCCAAGGGCGTGATCCGCGACAAGTTCGTCGGGGTGATCGACGAACAGGTCTGGCGCGAGAAACTGGCCGCCAAGTACCAGGCCCTGGTGGACGAGGCCAAGCCATGAAGCGCTGGTTAACCGCCGCCATCCTCGGCTTGAGCCTGGTCGGTGTGGCCCAGGCCGCTATCGACACCTACGAATTCGCCAACGATGGCGAGCGCGAGCGGTTTCGCGAACTGACCAAGGAACTGCGCTGCCCCAAGTGCCAGAACCAGGACATCGCCGACTCCAACGCCCCGATTGCCGCCGACCTGCGCAAGGAAATCTTTCGCATGCTCGGCGAGGGCAAGGACAACCAGCAGATCATCGACTTCATGGTCGATCGCTACGGTGAGTTCGTGCGCTACAACCCCGCCCTGTCCTCCAAGACCGCGCTGCTCTGGTTCGGCCCCGCCGGGCTGTTGCTCGGCGGCTTCGCGATCATCGTGGTGATCGTGCGTCGGCGTCGGGTCCAGCGCACGGCCGCCCCGGACACGCTTTCTGTCGAAGAGCGCCAGCGCCTCGACCAACTGTTGGATAAAACCAAGCATGATTGATTTCTGGCTCGCCGCAGGTCTGCTTCTCCTGATTGCCCTGAGTTTTCTGTTGATCCCTGTGCTGCGCGGTCGCCGCGCCCAACTGGAGGAGGACCGGACCGCGCTCAACGTGGCGCTGTATCAGGAGCGCGTCGCCGAATTGCAGGCCGAACGGGAGGAGGGCGTGCTCAACGCCGCGCAACTGGACACCGGTCGCGCCGAGGCGGCTCGTGAGCTGCTCGCCGACACCGAGGGCGCCGATGCCCCGCGCGAATCCCGATTGGGCAAGCCATTGCCGTTGCTCGCCGCCGTGTTGGTGCCGGTGTTGGGCCTGGCGCTGTACCTGCATTTCGGTGCCAGTGACAAGGTCGAGTTGACCCGCGAGTTCGCCCAGGCGCCGCAGTCGATGGAAGAGATGACCCTGCGCCTGGAACGCGCGGTGGCGGCGCAGCCGGATAATGCCGAGGGCCTTTATTTCCTCGGGCGTACCTACATGGCTCAGGATCGTCCGGCGGACGCGGCGAAGATCTTCGAGCGCACCGTGGCCGTCGCTGGCCGTCAACCGGAACTGTTGGGCCAGTGGGCCCAGGCGCAGTACTTCGCCGATGGCAAGAAATGGTCGGATAAAGTCCAGGCCTTGACCGACGAAGCGCTCAAGCTCGATCCGAAGGAAGTCACCAGCCTCGGCTTGTTGGGCATCGCCGCGTTTGAAGGCGAGCGTTATCAGGATGCGATCGACTACTGGGGGCGTCTGCTCGCGCAACTGCCGGAAGGCGACAAATCCCGAGAGGCGCTGCAGGGCGGCATTGCCCGTGCCACCGAGAAGCTGCAAGCCAGCGGTGGCAAAGTCGCCCAGGCTCCGGTGGCCAAGACCGGGGCATTGCTCAAGGTCCGCGTCGATCTGGCACCGGCACTCAAGGCCAAGGTGCAACCGGGCGACAGCGTGTTCATCTTCGCCCGTGCCGTTTCCGGCCCACCGGCGCCGCTGGCCGCCAAACGCCTGACGGTGGCCGATCTGCCGGTCACGGTGGAACTGAGCGACGCGGACGCCATGATGCCGCAGTTGAAACTGTCGAACTTTCCCGAAGTCCAACTGATGGCGCGCATTTCCCGGGCCGGTCAGCCGACCGCGGGTGAGTGGATCGGCCGCAGCCAGCCCCTGGCGAGCAGCACCACGGCGCAACAACAATTGACCATCGACAGCCCGGACAAATAACAGGAATTCGCACCATGACCGCCATCGCTCGTATCACCCTGCTCACGCTCGTCATGGGCCTGAGCGCTTGTGCGGTCCAGCGTCCGTCGGAGCCCTCGGCGCCGCTGCCACCGATTCCACCGTCGACCCCAACCACCAAACCGGCCCCGTCCACGCCTCCAGGCAAGCCGGCCATCCCGAACAAACCGGCCAAGCCGCTGCCGCGCACTTCCGCCAGCTTCGCCCCGCCACCGGGTGGCAACAGCCATTGGGACGCCAAGCTGGGGGTCTATGTGCTGGACAACCAGACCAATACGTTCTATCGCCAACGTACCTATTACCGCTGGAACAATGGTTGGAGCCGTTCCGTCAGCCCGAATGGCCCATGGGAGGACACCACCATCGAAGGCGTGCCGGCGGGCCTTGGACGGCAATTTCACTAAACATGAGGTCCCTGTGGCGAGGGGATTTATCCCCGCTGGGCTGCGAAGCAGTCCTGAAACCTGATGACTCGGTATGTCAGGCAGATTGAGTCCACAGTGATGGGGTCGCTTCGCGACCCACGGGGATAAATCCCCTCGCCACAGCTTCCCGGGGCAGGCCGGGATTTTTGTGTTTCTGGATATTCTTTGAACGAAATTTTCACTCAATCTTGCGGACAATCCCCCGCGCTCATATCGCCGTCGGTTATTTAATGGCAATGCCATAGCCGTTCGTGCAACATTTGCGCACTCGCGCAAGCCCCGGGGCCAGGCTTTGGCCAACAGAGGGCGCGCCGTTGTTTCTCTTTTGTCACTCCAATACCAATAGGGTCCTTAAACGACATGGCAATCCCGGACGCCCTGAGTCAGCAGCGCACCACGCATCGCCTGCTGCAACCGACCGTCAAATCGCACCTGGCCTACACGTTGCTTTGCGCCCTGGTGATGATGGTTATGTTAAGCCTGCTGCGCGTGGCGCTGCTGGTCTATAACCGCGAGATGATTCTCGACACCCCGGCCTCGACCTTCGTTGAAGCGTTCCTCAACGGCCTGCGCTTCGACTTGCGCCTGGTGATCTACCTCTGCATCCCGTTGCTGCTGGCGTTGTTCAGCGCAAGGGCCATGGCTGCCCGTGGTTTTTTTCGTTTCTGGCTGACCGTCACCTCCAGCATCGCGCTGTTCCTCGGCTTGATGGAGATGGACTTCTACCGTGAATTCCACCAGCGCCTCAACGGCCTGGTCTTCCAATATGTGAAGGAAGACCCGAAAACCGTGATGAGCATGCTCTGGTACGGTTTCCCGGTGGTGCGCTACCTGCTGGCCTGGGTCGGCGGCACCCTCATCCTCGCCCTGGCGTTCAAGGGCGCCGACCGCGCCACCCGTCCCCGTGGGCCGTTCAGTGGCGGTACTATCGGCACCCGGCAGATCGCCCCGTGGTATGGGCGTGTCGCGGTGTTCATGGTTTGCCTGCTGGTGGCCGTGGCCGCTGCGCGCGGCACCCTGCGCCAAGGTCCGCCGCTGCGTTGGGGTGATGTCTACACCACCGATTCGAACTTCGCCAACCAGTTGGGACTCAATGGTACGTTGTCGCTGGTGGCGGCGGCCAAGAGCCGGATGTCCGAAGACCGTGACAACATCTGGAAAGCCACCCTTGAGCAGCCGCTAGCACAGCAGACCGTGCGTGACATGCTGGTGATGCCTGACGACAAACTCGTGGACACCGAGACCGCCGCCGTGCGCCGCGACTACACGCCGCCGGCGGACAAGACCCTGCCGATCAAGAACGTGGTCGTGATCCTCATGGAAAGCATGGCCGGTCACTCGGTGGGCGCCCTGGGCGCGCCGGGCAACATCACGCCCTACATGGACAAACTGTCCAAGGAAGGCCTGCTGTTCGACCGTTTCTTCTCCAACGGCACCCACACCCACCAGGGTATGTTCGCCACCATGGCGTGCTTCCCGAACCTGCCGGGTTTCGAATACCTGATGCAGACGCCGGAGGGCAGCCACAAGCTGTCAGGCTTGCCGCAACTGCTCAGCGCCCGTGACTACGACGACGTGTATGTCTACAACGGCGATTTCGCCTGGGACAACCAGTCGGGGTTCTTCAGCAGCCAGGGCATGACCAACTTCATCGGGCGTAACGATTTTGTGAACCCGGTGTTTTCCGACCCCACCTGGGGCGTGTCCGACCAAGACATGTTCGACCGTGGCCTGATCGAGCTCAAGGCGCGGGAAAATGGCAAGCCGTTCTATGCCTTGCTGCAAACCCTGTCCAACCACACGCCTTATGCGTTGCCGACACCGTTGCCGGTCGAGCCGGTCACCGACCGTGGCAGCCTGAACGAACACTTGACGGCCATGCGCTACGCCGACTGGGCGCTGGGCCAGTTCTTCGAGAAAGCCCGCAAGGAGCCTTACTTCAAGGAAACCCTGTTCGTGGTGGTGGGTGACCATGGCTTTGGCAACGAACGCCAGATCACCGAAATGGACCTGGGCCGTTTCAACGTGCCGATGCTGTTGATCGGTCCGGGCGTCCAGGAAAAATTCGGCCAGCGCAGCCATACCGTGGGGACCCAGGTCGACATCGTGCCGACCATCATGGGCCGGCTCGGTGGGCAGGTACGGAACCAGTGCTGGGGCCGTGACCTGTTGAACCTGCCGGAAGGCGACACCGGTTTTGGCGTGATCAAGCCGTCGGGCAGTGAACAGACGACGGCGATCATTCGCGATGACAAGATCCTGGTCCTGCCGAAGGAAAAGGAAATGCCGCCGAAGATGTACCGCTATGAACTGGGCGCCAACCCTCATGCGCAAGTGATCCCGGATGCACCGGACACGGCCGAGATGAAACTCAAGCTCGAGTCGTTCCTGCAAACCGCGACCAAGAGCCTGCTGGATAACACCGCCGGCGTCGTGGACGGCAAGCCGGACTGATAAACGGCGAGCATAAAAAAGAGGCCTGCGAAGGCCTCTTTTTTTGCGCTTACTTAGTGGTTTATATCTTGCCCAGTAATAGCAGGACCAACAGCACCACCAACACTACACCAATGATACCGGACGGACCGTAACCCCAACTTCTGGAGTGCGGGAAGACCGGAAGACCACCGATCAGCAGGAGGATCAGGATGATGATAAGTATTGTGCCCATTTGTAGATTTCCTTATTGGTCAGTTTTGGAGTGTTGTAACTTCCAACTACCAGCACGCATGCGTTAAATCCGGGCGGCTTAATAAGTCCGACCGTAACGTCTGGTAAAAAATTCAAAGTTTTTGTAGCGGCTACGGTTTGCCCTCGCCATTCAGCAATTTGATGGAGCGTGGGTCCGGCAGGCGCCTTCGCTACACTCGGCCTATCTCTCCCGGAACAAGGCTGTTTGCTATGCAAAATCGCATGATGATCACTGGCGCCGGCTCCGGCCTGGGTCGCGAAATCGCGCTGCGTTGGGCCCGCGAAGGCTGGCACCTGGCCTTATCGGATGTCAGCGAACCAGGCCTTGTGGAAACCCTCAGACTCGTGCGCGCGGCGGGTGGCGACGGCTTCACCCAGCGCTGCGATGTGCGCGACTACAGCCAATTGACTGCGTTCGCCCAGGCTTGCGAAGAGAAGCTCGGCGGCATCGATATCATCGTCAACAATGCCGGCGTCGCTTCGGGCGGGTTCTTCAGCGAACTCTCCCTGGAGGATTGGGACTGGCAGATCGCGATCAACCTGATGGGCGTGGTCAAGGGCTGCAAGGCGTTCCTGCCGCTGCTGGAAAAAAGCCGCGGCAAGATCATCAACATTGCTTCCATGGCCGCCCTGATGCAGGGGCCAGCCATGAGCAACTACAACGTGGCCAAGGCCGGTGTGGTGGCGTTGTCGGAAAGCCTGCTGGTGGAGCTGGCACAGCAGGAAGTCGGCGTACACGTGGTGTGTCCGTCGTTCTTCCAGACCAATCTGCTGGACTCCTTCCGCGGTCCGACCCCGGCCATGAAGGCCCAGGTTGGCAAATTGCTGGAAAGCTCGCCGATCAGCGCCGCCGACATCGCCGACTACATCTACCAGCAAGTCGCCCAGGGCCAGTTCATGATCCTGCCCCATGAACAGGGGCGCATGGCGTGGGCCCTCAAGCAGAAGAATCCACAATTGCTGTACGACGAAATGACCGTCATGGCCGACAAGATGCGCGCCAAGGCCCGGCAGAACCTGAATTGACCTGGCTGCCCGATGTCCTCAGGATGGCGCCATTCGGCCTTCCTGATGGACATCTGCATGCTCAACTACTTGTGGTTTTTTCTCGCCGCGCTGTTTGAAATCGCCGGTTGCTACGCCTTCTGGATGTGGCTGCGCCAGGGCCAGAGCGCCTGGTGGATCGCCCCGGCGCTGCTCAGCCTGACCTTGTTCGCCCTGTTGTTGACTCGCATCGAAGCGACATACGCCGGGCGTGCCTACGCCGCCTATGGCGGCATCTATATCATTGCCTCGATTGGCTGGCTGGCCGTGGTGGAGCGGGTCCGGCCACTGGGTTCCGACTGGATTGGCGTGGCGCTCTGCGTGTTGGGGGCGAGCGTGATTCTATTCGGCCCGCGGTTCTCGGCGTCCTGAAATAACCTACGGTCCGGCAGGGTTTTGCAGGAAGTTTCCTTCAGTCACAAGAACTTTGCTTGTAGGGGCTTACTGAATTCTCGCCGGTGTCTTGAGAACGGAAAGCAGGCCGGGCATGGTCAGGGTCCAGACATTCTTAAGGACAAGAACCATGCTCGTATTAAGCCGCGCTGTGGGTGAATTGATTTCCATCGGTGACGATATTTCCGTCCGTGTGCTGTCGGTCAGCGGCACCACCGTGCGTTTTGGCGTGGAAGCGCCACGGCACGTCGATGTCCATCGCTCCGAAATCTACGAAAAGATCCAGCGGAAAAAGGCCCACGCCGCCCGCAAGGCGTGTTCAGTCGAATAGGTGCTTGGGCACGTCGTGCTTGAGCATCAGTTGGCACTGTTCGCTTTCGGGGTCGAAGACGATCAACGCCTGGCCTTTGGTCAGCGCTTGCCGGACCCGTAGAACCCGGGTTTCCAGGGGCGTGTCGTCACCGTTGTCGGTGCCGTCGCGGGTCACGAAATCCTCGATCAGGCGAGTGAGTGTGTCGACTTCGAGTTGGTCGTGGGGGATGAGCATGGGGTACCTCGGCTAGACAATGAGGCGATGCTACGACCAATGAGCTTTTGCGGCTAGCCTTGGGTTTTGTGGGGTCTGTTCTGCCTCATCGCGAGCAAGCTCGCTCCCACAGGGTTTTGAGCCGCACTGAAGACTCAATGTGGGAGCGAGCTTGCTCGCGATGGCAATAAGCCCAGACAGTGAATGTTGGATCAGCTATCCGACCGCTGCCCCACCAGGCTATCCACCGACGGCACCCGAGTATCGCTTTCCATCTGTGCATCGTGCTCGATCTGGTGACTGAAGCGGTCCAGCGAGCCTTGGGCCGGTTGTGCGTCGCTGGCGAACACCGGTGGGCTGAGAATGTAGGCGCCGAGCAGGCGGCTGAGGGCGGCCAGGCTGTCGATGTGGGTACGTTCGTAGCCATGGGTGGCGTCGCAGCCGAAGGCGAGCAGGGCGGTACGGATATCGTGGCCGGCGGTGATGGCCGAATGAGCGTCGCTGAAGTAGTAGCGGAACAGGTCGCGGCGTGCCGATATGTCGTTCTCCTTGGCCAGTTTCAGCAAGTGCCGCGACAGATGATAGTCGTAGGGGCCTCCGGAGTCCTGCATCGCCACGCTGACCGAATGTTCGCTCGAATGCTGGCCGGGGGCGACGGGGGCGATGTCGATGCCGACGAATTCGCTGACGTCCCAGGGCAGCGCGGCCGCGGCGCCGCTGCCGGTTTCCTCGGTGATGGTGAACAGTGGGTGACAATCGATCAGCAGTTCTTCACCGCTGTCGACAATCGCCTTGAGCGCCGCCAGCAACGCCGCGACCCCGGCCTTGTCATCCAGGTGCCGGGCGCTGATGTGGCCGCTTTCGGTGAATTCCGGCAGGGGGTCGAAGGCCACGTAATCGCCGATGCCCACCCCCAGGGTTTCGCAGTCGGCGCGGGTGGCGCAATAGGCGTCCAGGCGCAATTCGATGTGGTCCCAACTGATGGGCATTTCGTCCACGGCGGTGTTGAACGCGTGCCCGGATGCCATCAATGGCAGCACGCTGCCGCGAATCACGCCGGTGTCGGTGAACAGGCTGACCCGGCTGCCTTCGGCAAACCGGCTGGACCAGCAACCTACCGGGGCCAGGGTCAGGCGACCGTTGTCCTTGATGGCCCGCACCGCGGCACCGATGGTATCCAGGTGCGCCGAGACGGCGCGGTCGGGGCTGCTCTTGCGGCCCTTGAGCGTGGCGCGGATCGTGCCGCGACGGGTCATTTCGAACGCGATACCCAGCTCTTCGAGCCGCTCGGCGACGTAGCGCACGATGGTGTCGGTAAAGCCGGTGGGGCTGGGAATGGCGAGCATTTCCAGCAGGACCTTTTGCAGGTATTCGAGATCCGGTTCGGGAATTTTGCTGATCATGGAAACTCCTCACGGAACATTAAGTTGAAGTAGGGGAACCCTGTGGCGAGGGTGTTTGCTCCCGCTGGATTCTGTAGGAGCTGGCGAAGCCTGCGATCTTTTGATCTTTCGCTTGGGACTCAAGTGTCTGGGGAAAGATCGCAGCCTCGTTGCACTCGACAGCTCCTACGGCCCAGCGGGAGCGAGCTCTCTCGCCACGGAAGAAGGGCTAGGCCACCGTCTGGCTATGAGGAAACAACAAATCCACAAAGCGCTCGGCGGTAGGCTGGGGTTCGTGGTTGGCCAAGCCGGCGCGTTCGTTGGCTTCGATGAACACGTACTCGGGTTGATCGGCCGCCGGCACCAGCAGGTCGAGGCCGACCATGGGAATGTCCAACGCCCGCGCGGCGCGCACTGCCGCATCGACGAGGGTCGGATGCAGGATGGCGGTGACATCCTCCAGCACGCCGCCGGTATGCAGGTTTGCCGTACGCCGGACGAACAGGTGTTCCCCGGCCGGCAGCACGCTGTCGTAGTCGAACCCCGCCGCGTTGAGTGTGCGCAGGGTCTCGGCATCCATCGGGATCTTGCTTTCGCCGCCCGTGGCGGCCTGCCGTCGGCGGCTTTGGGCTTCAATCAACGCGCCGATGGTGTGCCGGCCGTCGCCGATCACCTCCGCCGGACGCCGGATCGCCGCCGCCACCACTTCAAAGCCGATCACCAGGATGCGCAGGTCCAGCCCTTCGTGGAAGCTTTCCAGCAACACCTGGCTATCGAACTGCCGAGCCGTTTCGATGGCGCTCTGCACTTCCTCGATGGTGCGCAGATCCACCGCCACGCCTTGGCCCTGTTCCCCGTCCAGCGGCTTGACCACCACCCGTTCGTGCTCATCGAGGAACGCCAGGTTGTCATCGGCGTTGCCCGCCAACTGTTGGGCCGGCAGGTTCAGGCCGGCGCTTTTCAGCACCTTGTGGGTCAGGCTTTTGTTCTGGCACAAGGTCATGCTGATGGCGCTGGTCAGGTCGCTCAGGGATTCGCGGCAGCGCACCCGGCGGCTGCCGTGGACCAGGGTGAACAAGCCGGCCTCGGCATCGTCCACCTGCACTTCGATGCCTCGACGGTGAGCTTCTTCGACAATGATCCGCGCATAAGGATTGAACTGCGCCTCGGGACCTGGGCCAAGGAACAGCGGCTGGTTGATGCCGTTCTTGCGCTTGATGGCGAAGGTCGAGAGATTGCGAAAGCCGAGTTTGGCGTAGAGGTTTTTCGCCTGGCGATTGTCATGCAGCACCGACAGGTCGAGGTAGCTCAAGCCCCGGCTCATGAAATGTTCGATGAGGTGACGCACCAGAACTTCGCCCACACCGGGCCGTGGGCATTGCGGATCGACGGCCAGGCACCAGAGGCTGCTGCCGTTTTCCGGGTCGTTGAAGGCCTTCTGATGATTCAGGCCCATGACGCTGCCGATCACCGTACCGGTGTCATCGTCTTCGGCCAGCCAGTAGACCGGGCCGCCCGCGTGACGCGGGGTCAGTCGCAGCGGGTCGATGGGCAACATGCCCCGGGCCTGGTAGAGCTGGTTGATGGCCTGCCAGTCGGTCTCGCTCTGGGCCCGGCGAATTCGGAAACCGCGAAACACTCGGGTGGACTGGCGATAGTCGCTGAACCACAGGCGCAAGGTGTCGGATGGATCGAGGAACAGTTGCGCCGGTTCCAACCCCAGCACTTGCTGGGGCGCCGCCACGTACAAGGCAATGTCGCGCTCACCGGGTTGTTCGTTGAGCAGTTCCCGGGCCAGGCTCGTCGGGTCCGGGAAGGTGTGGCCGATCAGCAGTCGGCCCCAGCCGCAATGCAGCGCGATCGGGGCGGCGCCCAATTCGCTGCCGTCTTCGGCCAGGCGTGCCTGCAGGCGTTCGTAAGAAGGCGCCTGGCCGCGCAAGAGGCGTTGGTTGTGAACGGTTGCGTGAGGTTTCATCGATCAGATTCCTTGCTCGCTGAGCCACAGGTTCAGCGCTGCCAGTTGCCACAGCCGCGAACCGCGCAACGGCGTGAGCTGGCCGTTGGGGTCGGTGAGCAGGCGGTCGAGCATGGCCGGGTTGAACAGGCCGCGATCCTGGCTCGGATCCAGCAGCAGCTCGCGGACCCAGGCCAGGGTATGGCCTTCCAGGTGCTTGAGGCCCGGCACTGGGAAATAACCTTTCTTGCGGTCGATCACCTCGCTGGGGATCACCCGTCGGGCGGCTTCCTTGAGCACCTGCTTGCCGCCATCGGGCAACTTGAACTGCGCCGGGACCCGGGCCGAAAGCTCCACCAAGCGGTAGTCCAGGAACGGCGTGCGCGCTTCCAGGCCCCAGGCCATGGTCATGTTGTCGACGCGCTTGACCGGGTCGTCCACCAGCATCACGGTGCTGTCCAGGCGCAGGGCCTTGTCCACCGCGGCATCGGCCCCGGGTTGGGCGAAATGCTCCTTGACGAAGTCACCGGCCGCGTCATTGGCCGTCAGCCAGTTGGGCTGCACGGTGGCGGCATATTCTTCGTAGCTGCGGTCGAAGAACGCAGCGCGATAGGCGGCGTACGGATCGTTGGCGCCATCGACCTGCGGGTACCAGTGGTAACCGGCGAACAGCTCATCGGCGCCCTGGCCGCTTTGCACGACTTTGCAATGCTTGGCCACTTCCCGCGACAGCAGGTAGAAGGCGATGCAGTCGTGGCTGACCATTGGCTCGCTCATGGCGCGGAACGCGGCGGGCAGTTGCTCGATGATTTCTTTTTCGTCGATGCGCAGTTGGTGGTGGCGGGTGCCGTAGTGCTTGGCGATCAGGTCCGAATATTGGAATTCGTCACCGCGTTCGCCGCCGGCATCCTGGAAACCGATGGAGAACGTGGACAGGTCTTCCACGCCCACTTCCCGCAACAGACCCACCAACATGCTTGAGTCGACGCCCCCGGACAGCAGCACGCCGACATCCACGGCGGCGCGCTGGCGAATGGCGACGGCTTCACGGGTGCTGTCGAGCACACGGTCGATCCAGTCTTCCAGGTTCAGGTGCTGTTCGTCGGCCCGAGGGCCGTAGGGCAGGGTCCACCAGGTTTTCTGCTCGGTGGTGCCGTCGGCTTCGATCCGCATCCAGGTAGCGGGCGGCAGTTTTTCAACACCGGCCAGCAAGGTACGGGGCGCCGGAACCACGGCGTGGAAATTCAGATAATGGTTGAGGGCCACCGGGTCGAGCATGGGGTTGATGTCGCCGCCCTTGAGCAGCGCCGGCAATGCCGAGGCGAAGCGTAGCCGCTGGCCGGTGCGCGACAGGTACAGCGGCTTGACGCCGAGGCGGTCGCGGGCGATGAACAGCCGCTTGGCATCGCGCTCCCAGATGGCGAACGCGAACATGCCGTTGAGCTTGGGCAGCAGCGCTTCGCCCCAGGCGTGGTAGCCCTTGAGCAGCACTTCGGTGTCGCCACCGGAATAGAAGGTGTAGCCCAGGGCTTCGAGTTCGGTGCGCAGTTCCGGGTAGTTGTAGATCGCGCCGTTGAAGGCCAGGGACAGGCCCAATTGATTGTCGATCATCGGCTGGGCCGAGCCGTCCGACAGGTCCATGATTTTCAGGCGCCGATGGCCCAGGGCGATCGGCCCCTGGCTATGAAAACCCCACGCGTCAGGGCCGCGAGGGGCCAGGTGATGGGTGATCCGCTCTACGGCCGCAAGGTCCGCAGGTTGTTGATCGAAACGTAACTCTCCAGCTAATCCGCACATAAGTCCTTACCGGTTTTTCCGTTGGGGAGGGGGTCAAGCAGCACCTGCCAAAAGGGCAGGTACCCTGAAACTGACCGGAGGGATTGCTGTGAGTTTTAGATCGATGCGTTATAAGCCGGCGGGCGGGGTTGGGTTGGATGTCGCGTGATTCTTGTGGGAGCCATCCATCGGGGTCAGGCCTTGCCCCGAATTAGGGCCCGCAACGCAAACCGGTTCGGGTGGCATGCTTCGGCCACGCTGCGGGGCAGTGGCAGCGGTTCGTTGTCCAGCCAGGCGGCGATCAGTTCGCCCGACAGGGGCGCGGTGATCAGGCCTCGGGAACCGTGGCCGCTGTTGATGTACAGGCCCTCGAGCCATGGGCAGGGAGCGTCCGGCACCTGGCGGGCGTCCTTGCCCAGGGCCGCATAGGCGTCGGTAAAGGCCTGGCGGTCGGCCAACGGTCCGACAATGGGCAGGTAATCCGGGCTGGTGCAACGAAACGCCACGCGGCCTTCGAGGTGCTCCGGGTCCAAGGTAGCGGCGTTCAAGCGCTGCACCAGGTCTTGGGAGATTTCTTCGAGCATCCGCAGGTTGCCGGCGTGCTCGGCGGCGGTGGGGGTCAGGTCGTCGCTGTTGAAGTCGAAACTGGCGCCCAGGGTGTGCTCGCCCAGCCGCGGCGGCGCCACATAACCTTCGGCGCAGACCACCGTCGCCAGGCTCTGGCTGTGACGGGTTTGCGGCAGACGGGTGATCTGCCCGCGAATGCGCTTGAGCGGCAAGTCGGCAGCCGGTTCGAAGCGTTTGATCTCGGCAGCACTGGCGAGGATCACCACCGGCGCACTGGCCAGGCAGCGTTCGCGGTCCCATGCCTGCCATTGGCCGTCGACGCGGCGCAGGTGCAGCACGTCATGATGGGCTTGCACATCGATCGCCGGTCCCGAGGCTTGCCAGCGACACAACGCTGGCGGATGCACCCAGCCGCCCTCGGGATAAAACAAACCTCCGCTGGCCAGGCCGATGCCGGATCGGGCCTGGGCCTCGGACTGATCCAGGGTGTGCAGTAAATCCGTGGGGAACGCCTCGGCCAGTTGCGCCTGACGCTCGGCTTCCTTGCTGTTGAAGGCCAATTGCAAGACCCCACAGGCATCCCAGTCAACGCCGCGTTGCAGTTGCTCCAGCACGCGTCGGGTGTAGCCGAAGCCGCTGAGGATCATCTGCGACAATGCGGTGCCGTGGGCCGACAACTTGAGGTACAGCACGCCCTGGGGGTTGCCGGAGGCCTCCTCGGCCAACCCGGCATGCCGCTCCAGCAGCGTCACCTGCCAGCCACGGTCGGCGAGGCTCGCCGCGCTGGCACAACCGGCCAGGCCGCCCCCGATCACCAGGACCCGGCGCTCGCCAGTGGGGGGCACGGGGCGGGCGTACCAGGGTTTTGCCGGGGATGGCGCCGCTGTCTGCTCCGGCCAGCCAAGAAACACGCCCCGCAGGATTTCCCACTTATGGCCGATGCCCGGCGTGCGTTTCATCTTGAAGCCCGCCGCGTTCAGCAAACGCCTGACCCAACCGGTGCTGGTGAAGGTGCTGAGGGTGGCGCCGGGTGCGGCCAGCCGGGCCAGTTCGGCGAACAGCTCGGCGGTCCACATCTCGGGATTCCTGGCTGGCGCGAAGCCGTCGAGGAACCAGGCGTCGATCTGTCCGTCCAGCTGCGGCAACTGTTCCAGGGCATCGCCGATCAACAAGGTCAGCGTCACCCGCCCATTGGCCAGGACCAGGCGCTGGAAACCCTGATGGATCGCCACGTATTGCCCAAGCAGTTGCTCGGCCTGGAGGGCGAGCTGCGGCCAGAGGGCCAGGGCCCGACACAGGTCCTGCGGGGTCAATGGATACTTCTCGACGCTGACGAAATGCAGCCGCGCCCCGGACGGCGCGCATTGTTCGAACAACTGCCAGGCGCAGAGGAAGTTCAAGCCGGTGCCAAAGCCGGTTTCGCCGATCACCAGGCGCCCGTCGGCGGGCAGCGCGGCAAAGCGCTCGGCCAGGTTGTTCTGCTCGAGGAACACGTAACGGGTTTCTTCCAGCCCGGACTGATCGGAGAAATACACGTCGTCGAATACCCGCGAGTGCGGGCGACCCTGGTCGTCCCAGTCGATTTGGGCGTGGTGCTGTACAGGCGTCATGGCAGGCTCGGTCGAAACAAGGTAGCCATTCTAGCCGATCGGTATCCGCTTGCTTGACCCATCGCAACACAGCGTTGTTCTTGATGGAATCTGCTGCACAGGGCCGCATCCAATCCGCTAGTCTTGCCCCAATCCCTGGAAGGAGCTGTCCATGTTCGAATCCGCTGAAATCGGTCACGTCATCGATAAAGAAACCTTTGAAGCCGAGGTGCCGGCGCTGCGTGAAGCACTGCTGGAAGCGCAGTTCGAGTTGCAGCAGCAGGGTCGGTTTCCGGTCATCGTGTTGATCAACGGCATCGAAGGCGCGGGCAAGGGCGAGACGGTGAAGTTGCTCAATGAATGGATGGACCCGCGGCTGATCGAAGTGCGCACCTTCGACCAGCAGAGCGACGAGGAACTGGCGCGGCCTCCTGCATGGCGTTATTGGCGTATGCTGCCGGCCAAGGGGCGCATGGGGATTTTCTTCGGCAACTGGTACAGCCAGATGCTGCAAGGCCGGGTCCATGGCGAATTCAAGGACCCACGGCTCGACCAGGCGATCGCCGGTGCCGAGCGCCTGGAAAAAATGCTCTGCGATGAAGGTGCGCTGATCTTCAAGTTCTGGTTCCACCTGTCCAAGAAACAGATGAAGGCCCGCCTCAAGGGGCTCAAGGATGACCCGCTGCACAGTTGGCGCATCAGCCCGCTGGATTGGCAGCAATCCCAGACCTATGACAAGTTCGTCAAATACGGCGAGCGTGTGCTGCGCCGCACCAGTCGCGATTACGCGCCGTGGCATGTGATCGAAGGCGTGGACAGCTGTTATCGCAGCCTCACCGTGGGGCGGATCCTGCTCGACGGTTTGCGCCAGGCCCTGGACCGGCCGAAGATCAAGCCGCAAAAGGCCAGCGTGGCGCCGCTGCCCGAGTTGGATGGCCAGATCACGTTGCTCGACAGCCTGGACATGACCCGGCGCCTGGACAAGGCCGACTACGAAGAACAGCTGATCACCGAACAGGCGCGCTTCGCCGGGCTGCTGCGGGACAAACGCATGCGCCAGCATGCCCTGGTGGCGGTGTTCGAAGGCAATGACGCGGCGGGCAAGGGCGGGGCGATCCGGCGGGTCACGGCGGCCCTGGACCCGCGCCAATACAGCATCGTGCCCATTGCCGCGCCCACGGAAGAAGAACGCGCCCACCCCTACATGTGGCGGTTCTGGCGGCATATTCCCGCACGCGGCAAGTTCACCATGTTCGACCGCTCCTGGTACGGCCGGGTGTTGGTGGAGCGGGTCGAAGGGTTTTGCAGCCAGGCCGACTGGCTGCGGGCCTACGGGGAAATCAACGACTTCGAGGAACAGCTCGCCGATGCCGGCGTGGTGGTGGTCAAGTTCTGGCTGGCCATCGACAAGGAAACCCAACTGGAGCGTTTCCAGGAGCGCGAGGACATTCCGTTCAAGCGTTTCAAGATCACCGAGGATGACTGGCGCAACCGCGACAAGTGGGATGCCTACCGTGCCGCGGTGTGCGACATGGTCGACCGCACCAGCACCGAGATTGCCCCCTGGACCTTGGTGGAGGCCAACGACAAGCGCTGGGCGCGGGTCAAGGTGTTGCGCACCCTCAACCAGGCGCTGGAGGCGGCTTTCGAGCGCAGTGCGAGACAGGCTCGCAAGAAGAAGCGCTAGGGCGATGGGCGCGCATACGCGAGGTGAATGATTGTCGCGGTCGGTTATCCAGTGGATCTATGCTCGATCCACTCTCAACCGACTACAACAATGAGGTACAGCCATGCGTGAAGTGGTGATCGTCGACAGCGTACGGACCGGCCTGGCCAAGTCCTTTCGTGGCAAGTTCAACATGACCCGTCCGGATGACATGGCGGCCCATTGCGTCAATGCCTTGCTGGCGCGCAACGACATCAACCCGGCCAGTGTCGAGGACTGCATCGTCGGGGCCGGGTCCAATGAAGGTGCCCAGGGCTACAACATCGGGCGCAACGTGGCGGTGCTCTCGCAATTGGGCATCGGCACGGCCGGCATGACCCTCAACCGCTTCTGTTCTTCGGGCCTGCAAGCCATTGCCATCGCGGCCAACCAGATCGCTTCCGGTTGCAGCGACATCATCGTGGCCGGCGGCGTGGAGTCCATCAGCCTGACCATGAAAAGCGTCAACACCGACAACCTGATCAACCCGTTGCTCAAGGAGCAGGTGCCCGGGATTTATTTTCCCATGGGCCAGACTGCCGAGATCGTCGCCCGCCGTTACCAGGTCAGCCGCGAGGAGCAGGATCGCTACGCCTTGCAGAGCCAGCAACGCACCGCCAAGGCCCAGGCGGCCGGGTTGTTCGATGACGAAATCATCCCGATGGCGGTCAAGTACCGGGTCGAGGACAAGAACACGGGTGTCGCGCAGATCCTCGATGGCGTGGTCGATCGTGATGACTGCAACCGTCCCGACACCACCTATGAAAGCCTCGCGGGCCTGAAGCCGGTGTTCGCCGAGGACGGCTCGGTGACGGCGGGCAACTCCTCGCAGTTGTCCGATGGGGCGTCGATGACCTTGGTGATGAGCCTGGAAAAGGCCCTGGCCCTGGGGCTCAAGCCCAAGGCGTTTTTCCGTGGCTTTACGGTGGCCGGTTGCGAGCCGGACGAAATGGGCATCGGCCCGGTGTTTTCGGTGCCCAAGCTGCTCAAGGCCAAGGGCTTGCAGATCGCCGATATCGACCTGTGGGAACTCAACGAGGCGTTCGCTTCCCAGTGCCTGTACAGCCGCGACCGGCTGGAAATCGATCCGCAGAAATACAACGTCAACGGCGGCTCGATCTCCATCGGCCATCCGTTCGGCATGACCGGTTCGCGGCAGGTGGGGCATCTGGTGCGTGAGCTGCAACGGCGCAACCTGCGTTACGGCATCGTGACCATGTGCGTGGGCGGCGGGATGGGGGCTACGGGGTTGTTCGAGGTGGTGGGATAACCTACGAACTGACAGTTGGCGAGAGTAATTATTTGTGGCGAGGGGATTTATCCCCGCTGGGCTGCGAAGCAGCCCCAAAGCAGACAATGCTGTCAGCCTGATACACCGTGTTTGTAGATTTTAGGGTTGCTGCGCAACCCAGCGGGGATAAATCCCCTCGCCACAAGTAAAGTGGTGCTAGCTGTGGATGTCGTGCTAGCTGGCGACCTGAGTCAGTTGCAGCATTCGCTGTACATACGCCTCCACCTCCCGCAACGCATCCTCGCGACTGGCGAACGGCCCTTCCTGGGTGCCTTCCCGTGTATTGAAGTAAAACTCGCCGTTTATCCGGCAAATCCGGTCACTGGGAAAGACCATCGCAGGCGCGAGGTCCTGGGCGCGTTTGCCGAGCATGGGGGGCTCCAAAAGAGGTGGCGGGATCAGGTTGAGTGAAGTTTAGGAGTTGGCGTCGACGGCTGCTTGGCGAGCCGATAGGCGGCCATGTGCCATACCCGTAGCCGGTTCAATTAATCCCCAACTGTTCCTGTGTTGCTGGGTGATAGAGGCCTAGAATGGGCGTTCTTTGTCTTGGGCTTCGAGGGTTGCATGCACATATCGTCCGGTCGCTGGGTCTACGGCTTGTTCCTTGCCCTGTTGACCGCCCTGCTCTGGGGAATCCTGCCGATCAAGCTCAAGCAAGTGCTGCAAGTGATGGACCCGGTCACCGTGACCTGGTTTCGCTTGCTGGTGTCCGGCGGTTTGCTGTTCATCTATTTGGCGGCCACCCGGCGCCTGCCCAGTCGCAAGGTGCTCGGCCCTCGCGGCGGCTGGCTGGTGGCGATGGCGGTGCTCGGGCTGGTGGGCAACTACGTGTTGTACCTGATGGGCCTGAATCGCTTGAGTCCCGGCACCGCGCAACTGGTGGTGCAGATGGGGCCGATCATGTTGCTGGTCGCCAGCCTGTTCGTGTTCAAGGAGCGGTTCAGCGTGGGGCAGGGCATCGGCCTGCTGGTGTTGCTGATCGGTTTCACGCTGTTTTTCAACCAGCGCCTGGGCGAGTTGCTGACGTCCCTGAGCGACTACACCGCCGGGGTGCTGATGGTGTTGCTGGCGTCGACGGTCTGGACGTTCTATGCCCTGGGCCAGAAGCAATTGTTGACGGTGTGGAACTCGTTGCAGGTGATGATGGTGATCTACCTGTTCTGCGCGCTGCTGCTCACACCCTGGGTGCACCCGTTGGAGGCGCTGCAATTGAGCCCGTTGCAAGGCTGGTTGTTGCTTGCTTGCTGCCTCAACACCCTGATTGCCTATGGCGCGTTTGCCGAAGCCCTGGCCCATTGGGAAGCCTCGCGGGTCAGCGCGACCCTGGCGATCACGCCGCTGGTGACCTTCGCCGCGGTGGCAATGGCGGCCTGGTGGTGGCCTGATTATGTCCATGCCGAGCAGATCAACCTGCTGGGCTATGGCGGGGCGGTGCTGGTGGTCCTGGGGTCGGCGCTGGTCGCCCTGGGGCCCTCGCTGATCGCCGGGCTCAAGGCCCGGCGGCAGCGGATGGTTGTAGAGCGATAGACCGCGTTATCGTTCTTCGCGAGCAAGCCCGCTCCCACATTCGATCTCATCGGACACAGGTTGTGTATCCGACCCCAATCCATTGTGGGAGCGGGCTTGCTCGCGAAGACAGGTTATCGGTTACCGCAAATCTTCAACCCTGGCTACCGGCCTCCAGCATATTCTCCGGCCTCACCCAGGCATCGAACTCTTCATCGGTCAGGTACCCCAGTTGCAACGCCGCCTCGCGCAAGGTCAGCCCTTCACCGTAGGCTTTCTTGGCGATTTCCGCTGACTTGTCATAACCGATGTGCGGGTTCAGCGCGGTCACCAGCATCAATCCCCGTTCCAGGTGCGCGGCCATCTGCTCGGCGTCCGGCTCGAGTCCGGCGATGCAGTGCTGCTGGAAGTTGCTGCAACCATCGGCCAACAGGCGAATCGATTGCAGCAGGTTGTGGATGATCACCGGTTTGAACACGTTCAACTGCAAATGCCCCTGGCTGGCGGCAAAACCGATGGTCACGTCGTTGCCCATGACCTGGCAGGCCAGCATCGACAAGGCTTCGCACTGGGTCGGGTTGACCTTGCCGGGCATGATGGAACTGCCCGGTTCGTTGGCCGGCAATTTCACCTCGGCGAACCCGGCCCGTGGTCCGGAGCCCAGCAGGCGCAGGTCGTTGGCGATTTTCATCAGGGTCACGGCGAGGGTTTTCAGCGCGCCGGACAACGAGGTCAGGGGTTCATGGCCGGCCAACGCGGCAAACTTGTTGGGTGCGGTGACGAACGGCAGGCCCGACAGCGCCGCCAGTTCAGCGGCAATCGCTTCGCCGAACCCATGGGGTGAATTGAGCCCGGTGCCCACTGCCGTACCGCCCTGGGCCAGTTCGCAGACCGCCGGTAGCGCGGCGCGAATCGCCCGTTCGGCGTAATCGAGCTGGGCAATGAACGCCGACAGTTCCTGGCCAAAGGTGATTGGCGTGGCATCCATCATGTGGGTACGGCCGGTCTTGACCAACTTCATGTGGCGCGCGGCCAGTTCCGCGAGACCGCCGGACAGCTCGCCGATGGCCGGCAACAATTGCTGATGGACGGCCTGGGCGGCGGCGATGTGCATGGCGGTGGGGAAGCAGTCGTTGGAACTCTGCGAACGGTTGACGTGGTCGTTGGGGTGCACCGGGCTCTTGCCACCGCGGGGGTTGCCGGCCAGTTCGTTGGCGCGTCCGGCGATCACTTCGTTGACGTTCATGTTGCTCTGGGTCCCGCTGCCGGTCTGCCAGACCACCAGCGGGAACTGATCGTCATGCTGGCCGGCCAGCACTTCGTCGGCGGCCTGTTCGATCAGGCGGGCGATGTCGGCGGGCAGGTCTCCGTTGCGGTCGTTGACCCGTGCGGCGGCCTTCTTGATCAGCGCCAGGGCGTGCAACACCGACAGCGGCATGCGTTCGTTGCCAATGGCGAAGTTGATCATGGAGCGCTGTGTCTGCGCGCCCCAGTAGGCGTCGTCCGGGACTTCAACCTGGCCAAGGCTGTCGGTTTCGATACGGCTCATCGGGTCAAACTCCTTAAAGGCTGAATGCGCAGTTTAGGCCCAGATGGGCGGCTCCGGTTCCCTCAATCATCCCTCAATCCAGCAACGGTGGCTTCGGCCCGTCAATCGGACCCGGCAACCGTCGGGGTTGAGCCCCGGCGTTTTTTAGGCGCAGAATGGTCGCCCTTGGGGTTTTACCTCGCCTGTAATGAAAGGAAACTCGATGACCCGTCTTCGTGCCATCTGTACCGCAGTTGCTCTGGTGTGTGCCAGCGGCCCTGTTTTCGCCGATACCGCCAGCCACAACGCCAGCGCCGAAGCGTTCCTGACCCTCGCGCACGCTGACAAACTGGGCACTCCGGTGTACATGCAAGTGCAGCAGATGTTCGCCCAGCGCTTTGAACAGACCAAGGCCCCTGAGTCGAAAAAAGCCACCCTGGAAACCTACCAGGCCAAGGCCAATGCCGCGCTGGACCAAGCCATCGGCTGGAACAAGCTCAAGCCGGACATGGTCAAGCTCTACACCAGCAACTTCAACGAATCGGAGCTCAAGGACCTGGTCGCTTTCTACCAATCGCCATTGGGCAAGAAAGTCCTGGAAAAAATGCCACAGTTGACCCAGCAATCGGCCCAACTGACCCAGGCCAAGCTTGAAAGCGCAGTGCCGGTGGTCAACAAGCTGCTGGCCGACATGACGGCCGAGCTCGAGCCAAAAGCCGCTGCTCCAGCCAAGAAAAAGCCGTAAGCGGAGCCCGGTATGAGCATGCAACAACGCATCGAATCAACGCTTGGGCTGTTGCAGCCCGAGCATCTGCAAGTGCTGGATGAAAGCCACATGCACAGCCGTGGCCTGCAGACCCACTTCAAGGCCGTGGTGGTCAGCCAGCAGTTCGAAGGGCTCAATCGTGTCAAGCGTCACCAGAAGGTCTATGGCACGCTGGGCGAGCTGATGGGCGAATTCCATGCGTTGGCGCTGCACACCTACACACCCGAGGAATGGGCCCAGATCGACGCCGCCCCGGCTTCGCCGACCTGTGCCGGTGGTAGCAAGCACTGATCGATAGGGCTTGCTCCCATTGGGGCTGTAGGAGCTGCCGAGTGCAACGAGGCTGCGATCCTTCTCCTTACACTTGAATCTCAAGCGAAAGATTAAAAGATCGCAGGCTTCGCCAGCTCCTACAGAGCAGCCTGCGGTAAGCTCCCTCGCCACGATAAGCGCTTCGCTCCACTTGCCTGCAGGGCACTTCGCTCCTAAAGCCATATTGTTTTTGTTAGAATCCCCAACGCGCCGCTCACCCGGCGCGTTTTTTTTCGCATCCGGTTCACCCTTTACGAGGGTAGCCACCTGGAGAAACACCCATGACACAACCCATTGTCGTGGCGGCACTGTATAAGTTCGTCACCCTGGCAGATTACGTCGAGCTGCGTGAGCCCTTGCTCAAGGCCATGCTCGACAACGGCATCAAAGGCACGTTGCTGATCGCCGAAGAAGGCATCAACGGCACGGTCTCCGGCACCCGCGAAGGCATCGACGGCCTGCTGGCCTGGCTCAAGAACGATCCGCGCATGATCGACATCGACCATAAAGAGTCGTATTGCGATGAGCAGCCGTTCTACCGCACCAAGGTCAAGCTCAAGAAAGAAATCGTCACCCTTGGTGTCGAAGGCGTGGACCCGAACAAGCAAGTCGGTACCTACGTCGAACCGCAGGACTGGAACGCGCTGATCAGCGATCCGGAAGTGCTGCTGATCGACACCCGCAATGATTATGAAGTGTCCATCGGCACCTTCGAAGGCGCCATCGACCCAAAGACCACCAGCTTTCGCGAGTTCCCCGAGTACATCAAGGCCCACTTCGACCCGGCCAGGCACAAGAAAGTCGCGATGTTCTGCACCGGTGGCATTCGCTGTGAAAAAGCCTCCAGCTATATGCTCGGCCAGGGGTTCGACGAGGTCTATCACCTCAAGGGCGGCATCCTGAAATACCTCGAAGAGGTCCCTCAGGAGGAAACCAAGTGGCGCGGCGACTGCTTCGTGTTCGATAACCGCGTGACCGTTCGCCACGATCTCAGCGAAGGGGACTACGATCAATGTCACGCTTGTCGTACTCCGGTGAGCGTGGAAGATCGCGCTTCGGAGCACTATGTGCCTGGCATCAGTTGCCCGCATTGCTGGGATAAGCTGAGCGAGAAAACCCGTCGCAGCGCCATCGACCGGCAGAAACAGATCGAGTTGGCCAAGGCGCGCAACATGCCGCACCCGATCGGCTACAACTACAAGCAAACATCTTCCGAGGCTTGAGCCATGACGTCACGCCTGCTCTATGTGATGGACCCGATGTGTTCCTGGTGCTGGGGCTTTGCGCCGGTGGCCGAGGCGTTGGTCGGGCAGGCGCACGCCGCGGGCGTGGAGTTGCACCTGGTGGTGGGCGGTTTGCGCACCGGCAGCGGTTCGGCGCTGGAGCCGACCACCCGGCGCTACATTCTCGAGCACTGGCAGGCCGTGACCCAGGCCACCGGCCAGCCCTTCAAGCTTGAAGGCGCGTTGCCGGACGGTTTCGTCTACGACACCGAGCCCGCCTGCCGGGCATTGGTGACGGCCCGCAGCCTGGCCCCGGACCTGGCCTGGACGCTGTTGAAGCTGATCCAACAGGCCTTTTATGTACAAGGCCGTGACGTCACCCACGCCAGCGTCCTGGTGGAACTGGCCGAGCAGGCCGGGCTGCCTCGCATCGAATTCGCCGCGGCCTTCGACCGCGCCGACCAACATGCGGCCACCGCTGCGGATTTCACCTGGGTCCAGGATTTGGGCATTGCCGGGTTCCCCACGCTGCTGGCCGAGCGTGACGGCCAGTTGGCCTTGCTGACCAACGGTTACCAGCCCCTGAGCCAGTTGTCGCCCTTGCTTGGCCGCTGGCTGGAGCGCGCGACCTGTGCCTGAGCGGCCGTCAGCACCATCGACCTCGCAGCGCATCGACCGGTTGAGCTGGGCGGAAATCCGTCGCCTGGCCCTCAAGCATAAAAAAGCCCTGTGGATCGCCAACGGCGTGGCCGTGCTGGCGACGCTGTGCAGTGTGCCGATTCCGCTGCTGTTGCCGCTGCTGGTGGACGAGGTCCTGCTGGGCCACGGTGATGCGGCCCTGAAAGTCATGAACCATGCCTTGCCGACGGCGTGGCAGAGCGCCGCCGGCTATATCGGGCTGATGTTGCTGGCGACCCTGACCCTGCGCTGTGGCGCCTTGCTGTTCAACGTGGTGCAGGCACGCTTGTTCGCCAGGCTGGCCAAGGACATTGTCTATCGCATTCGCATCCGCTTGATCGAACGTCTCAAGCGAATCTCCTTGGGCGAGTACGAAAGCCTGGGCAGCGGTACCGTGGCGGCCCATCTGGTCACCGACCTGGACACCCTCGACAAATTCATCGGCGAGACCCTCAGCCGTTTCCTGGTGGCGATGCTGACCCTGGTGGGCACTGCCGGGATCTTGGTGTGGATGCACTGGGAACTGGCGCTGCTGATCCTGCTGTTCAACCCGCTGGTGATCTACGCCACGGTGCAACTGGGCAAGCGGGTCAAACACCTCAAGAAACTGGAGAACGACAGCACCTCGCGCTTCACCCAGGCCTTGACCGAAACCCTGGATGCCATCCAGGAAGTGCGCGCCGGCAACCGCCAGGGTTATTTTCTTGGCCGATTGGGGATGCGTGCCAAGGAGGTCCGCGATTACGCCGTGAATTCACAGTGGAAAACCGACGCCTCGAACCGCGCCAGTGGCTTGCTGTTCCAGTTCGGCATCGATATTTTTCGCGCGGCGGCCATGCTCACCGTGGTGTTTTCCGACCTGTCCATCGGCCAGATGCTGGCGGTGTTCAGCTACCTCTGGTTCATGATCGGTCCGGTCGAGCAACTGTTGAACTTGCAGTACGCCTATTACGCGGCCGGCGGCGCCTTGAACCGGATCAACGAACTGCTGGCCCGGGCCGACGAGCCCCAGTACCCGGGTGGCGTCGATCCGTTCAAGGGCCGTGACACCGTGGGCATCGAAATCCAGGGGTTGAGTTTCGGTTACGGCGAGGAACTGGTGCTCGACCAGTTGAACCTGTCCATTTCCCCGGGCGAGAAAGTCGCCATTGTCGGGGCCAGTGGCGGCGGCAAGAGCACCTTGGTGCAGTTGCTGCTGGGGTTGTACACGCCACAGTCGGGCAGTATTCGTTTCGGCGGCGCCACGCAGCAGGAGATCGGCCTGGAAACCATTCGGGAGAATGTTGCAGTGGTGTTGCAACATCCGGCGCTGTTCAACGACACGGTACGGGCCAACCTGGCCATGGGGCGTGAGTGCAGCGACGACGACTGCTGGCGGGCATTGGAAATCGCCCAGCTCGACGCCACGGTACGGGCGCTGCCCCAGGGCCTGGAAAGCGTAGTAGGACGTTCCGGGGTTCGGCTGTCGGGCGGACAACGCCAACGGCTGGCCATCGCCCGCATGGTACTGGCCGACCCACGGGTGGTGATTCTCGACGAAGCCACCTCGGCGTTGGACGCGGCCACCGAGTACAACCTTCACCAGGCACTGGCGCGTTTTTTGAGCGCACGCACCACGTTGATCATCGCCCACCGGCTTTCGGCGGTGAAGCAGGCCGATCGGGTATTGGTGTTCGACGGTGGGCGAATCGCCGAAGACGGCGACCATTTGCAATTGATTGCCGACGGGGGGCTCTACGCTCGACTCTACGGTCATTTGCAACAGATACAACAGCCTTGAGTTTCCCGCCGTTTTCTGTGCTTAGTATCGAAAAAAACAGGCAAACACGCCGATTCTTCCAAATTCCGCGCAAAGATCTCTTCATCCATTCATTCTATGGGTCGAAAACTAGCCTAGGCTGTTGAGTCAGGAGCGGAATTCTGGCGGGTGTTCGTCCGGCAGTACCTGTGCAAGGGACCTCATGAAGCAAAAGCAGACTCTCGGAACACCACGGCTGCTGGGCATCGTCTGGCCCTTTATTGCCGTTGTGCTATTTCAGGCATTGCTTGGCGGCGTAAGCCTTTACGTGCTTTCCGCAGTCCGCGGCTATGTAGCGGGGGAGAGTCTCTGGTCCAAGGGCCAGAAAGATGCCATCTATTACCTCAACCTCTACGCCGACAGCCGTGACGAGGCGATTTTCCGCAAATACCAGCAAGCCATCGCCGTACCCGAGGGTGGCCATGAGCTGCGGGTAGCGCTGGACAGCCAACCGCCGAACCTGGAAGCGGCGCGGGCCGGCATCCTCAAGGGCGGCAATCATCCGGACGATGTGGCCAGCCTGATCTGGCTTTATCTGAATTTCCGTCACTTCAGTTACCTGGAAGAAGCCATCGATCTCTGGACGGTGGGTGATGGCTACCTGACCGAACTGGATAACGTCGCCCGGCAGATGCACAGCAGTATTGTCGCGGGCCAGGCGTCAGAGGTGGATATTCGTGGCTGGAAGGCCCAGATCTTTGCGATCAACGATTCCGTCACCCCGGCTGCCAAGGCGTTCAGCGACGCGTTGGGCGAGGGCTCGCGTTTCATTCTGCGGCTCTTGCTGGTGACCAATTTCGCCACGGCCCTGGGGTTGATCGTCCTGGCGTTGTTGCGTACCCATAAACTGCTGGCCCAGCGGCAGGTGTTCGCCAATGCGCTGCAGATGGAGAAAGAGCGGGCACAGATCACCCTGCAATCCATCGGTGATGGGGTGATCACCACCGACGTGGGCGGAGCCATCGCCTACATGAACCCCGCCGCCGAAGCGATGACCCATTGGAAGGCCGAACACGCCACGGGCTTGCCCCTGGCCGCGCTGTTCAATTTGCTCGATGACAATGCACAGACCGAAGGACTGACCCTGATCGAGCACATCCTCAGCGGTCGGCTCAGCGGCGCCAGTGAACATTCGAAACTGATCCAGCGCCTGGATGGCAGCACCGTGTCGGTCACCCTGGTGGGCGCGCCGATCCGCCATGCGGGCCAGGTCAGTGGCGCTGTGCTGGTGCTGCATGACATGACCCAGGAGCGGCAATACATCGCCAACCTGTCATGGCAAGCCACCCATGACGCCCTGACTGGCCTGGCCAACCGCCGGGAGTTCGAGTATCGCCTCGAGCAAGCCTTGCACAACCTCACTCGCCAGACCGGGCGCCATGCCTTGATGTTCCTCGATCTGGATCAGTTCAAGCTGGTCAACGACACCTGCGGTCATGCGGCGGGTGACGAATTGTTGCGGCATATCTGCGCCTTGCTGCAGTCAGGGCTGCGGGAGAATGACACCCTGGCCCGGCTGGGTGGCGATGAGTTCGGGATCTTGCTGGAGAACTGTTCGCCGGAGGCCGCGGAAAAGATCGCTGAAGGGCTGCGCCAGACCGTACAGAACCTGCACTTTGTCTGGAAGGGCCGGCCGTTCGTGACCACCGTGAGCATCGGCCTGGTGCATATCGCCCAGACTCCGACGACCCTGGAGGCTTCCCTGCGGGCCGCCGACATGGCCTGTTACATGGCCAAGGAAAAGGGGCGCAACCGGGTCCAGGTCTATCACGCCGACGACTCGGAGTTGTCCCTGCGCTTTGGCGAGATGGCCTGGGTCCAGCGCTTGCACATGGCCCTGGAGGAAAACCGCTTTTGCCTCTACGCCCAGGAAATCGCCGCGCTGGGTCCGGGCGATCATGGTGGCGGCCATATTGAAATCCTGTTGCGCCTACATGACGAAGCCGGGCGGATGATCCTGCCGGACAGCTTCATTCCCGCGGCGGAACGCTACGGGCTGATGACGTCCCTGGACCGTTGGGTGGTGGAGAATGTCTTCAAGATCATCCGCCAGTGCCTGAATGAATCGCGGCAGGGGCCCATGGCGATGTGTGCGATTAATCTGTCAGGCACAACTATCGGAGATCAGGCGTTCCTCGACTTCTTGCGTAAACAGTTCGCGGCTTACTCGATTCCGCCGGAAATGATTTGTTTTGAAATTACCGAGACCAGCGCTATTTCGAATCTGGGCAGTGCGATCCGCTTTATCAATGAACTCAAGAGCTTGGGCTGCTATTTTTCTCTGGATGACTTTTGCGCCGGAATGTCTTCATTCGCTTACCTGAAACATTTACCTGTAGACTTCTTGAAGATCGACGGGAGTTTCGTAAAGGATATGCTGGACGACCCGATTAACCGTGCAATGGTCGAGGTGATCAATCACATCGGTCACGTCATGGGTAAGCGCACGATTGCCGAGTTTGTTGAAACCGCCCAGATCGAGCAGGCGTTGCTGGAGATAGGGGTGGACTTCGCTCAGGGGTATGTGATCGAACGCCCGCAATTGTTTACCTGCGACACGTTGCAATGTCGGCCGGCCCGGCCCCAGCCGCTGTTATTCAAGGCCCCCGGCACGTTCCGCTGAAACTCTTGTTGATCCGAGAAAATCACAATCAAAAGGAGCCCGACAGTGATCGACACATTCAACCGAACAGGCCCGCTCATGGACGCCACAAGCTATCCGAAATGGGCACAGCAGCTCATTACCGATTGCAGCGAGAGCAAGCGCCGGGTTGTCGAACACGAACTGTATCAGCGCATGCGCGACAACAAGCTCAGCGCCAAGACCATGCGCCACTACCTCATTGGTGGTTGGCCGGTCGTTGAACAGTTCGCTTTATACATGGCACAGAACCTCACCAAGACCCGCTTTGCCCGCCACCCCGGCGAGGACATGGCGCGTCGCTGGCTGATGCGCAACATTCGTGTCGAACTCAACCATGCCGACTACTGGGTCAACTGGAGCGCCGCCCATGGCGTGACCCTGGAAGACCTGCAAGCCCAGCAGGTGCCGCCTGAGCTGCATGCCTTGAGCCACTGGTGCTGGCACACCAGTTCCTCGGACTCGTTGATCGTGGCCATCGCCGCGACCAACTACGCCATCGAGGGCGCCACGGGAGAGTGGTCGGCGCTGGTGTGTTCCAACGGTGTCTACGCGGCCGCCTTCGCCGAGGAAGAGCGCAAGCGGGCCATGAAGTGGCTGAAGATGCATGCCCAGTACGACGATGCCCATCCTTGGGAAGCCCTGGAAATCATCTGTACGCTGGCGGGGATGAACCCGAGCAAGGCCCTGCAAACGGAGCTGCGCCAGGCCGTGTGCAAGAGCTATGACTACATGTACCTGTTCCTGGAGCGTTGCATGCAGCTGGAACAGGCGGAGCCTGCCAGCAGGGCGTCAGCCACCCGTGAGCGTCTGGCGCTGGCCGGTAGCTGATTACTACCGCTACAGATAGCCACAACCTGTGGGAGCGGGCCTGCTCGCGAAGCGGTCTGACAGTCGACGGGGAGGTTGACTGCCAGGCCGCTATCGCGAGCAGGCCCGCTCCCACAGTTGTTTTGGATGAGTGCTGGCTTCAGGTTCACCCCAAATCCCTGTGGGAGCGAGCTTGCTCGCGATAGCGGTGGGTCAGTTCGCGCAGATGTTGGATGTGCTGCCGTCATCGCGAGCAAGCTCGCACACAATTGTTTTCAGCCGGCCATCGTCAATCGATTGCGGCCTTCGCGCTTGGCCACGTACAGCGCGCTGTCGGCCCTGCGTAGCAGGCTTTCCGAGGATTCCCCCGGTAGCAGGGTGGCGCACCCCAGGCTGACCGTCAGCTCGATCCTTGTGCCTGTGGCGAAGTAATCCTGGGCCTGGGCGGCATGACGCAGTCGTTCACCGACCATCGCCGCCGCATCCCGGCTGGTATTGGCCAGCAGGATCAGAAATTCTTCACCACCGAACCTGAACACCATGTCCACATTGCGCAGTTGGCCCTTGATCGACTCGGCCACGGCCTTGAGCACTTCGTCGCCAACACCGTGACCATGGCTGTCGTTGATGCGCTTGAAATGATCGATATCGAGCATCAGCACCGACAAGGGTTGCGAATGACGCTTGGCCATGTCGATTTCCCGCATCAGGGTCTGGTCCATGGCAATGCGGTTGCCGGTACCGGTCAGCGGATCGCGCAGGGCGCTTTGGGTCGCGGCGCGGTAGAGCAGCGCGTTGCGCAGCGGATACAGCAGCGTCGACATGATGGATTCGAGGTCGCTCTGTTCCGCCTCGGAGAAACGTTGGTTACGACGGAATACCAGTTCACCCAGGTGTTCGCCTTCATGGCTGAGGTTGTAGCTGAGGGTGTGATGCCCGCGTTGCCCGAACTCCAGACGCAGATCACTGGCTTTGTGCTGATAGGCCAACGCATCCAGGGGCACCAGTCGCTGGATTTCCCGGAAAAACAGGCCCAGGATGCGCTGAGGCTCCAGGCTGGTCTGTAGTTGCTGGCTCAGTTGCTGGCGCAATTGCGACAGACTGACGGAACGTGCAGGGAGCGGCGACGGCCGAGTCAGGCCCAAACGCTGCAATTTGGCGCTGTCGAAGTCGAACGCGTTGATCTGGGTGGGCGTTTTCATATGGCGTTAGCCCCTAAGCTAAATCTGTCCCGCAGGTTGGGTGCGGCGGCTTTGGGCTGCACGTCGTACTGGTCCTTCAGTCCCGTAGGACAACTGATTTGAGTCTAGTCCGCTTTCCATGGCAGGCATAAGTCTCGTCTCACCGTCCATTACCTGCCGAACATGGCATGTTTGAAGAGGTTAGAGCGAAAGTCGTGCCATTCGGTTCACTTGCGTAAAAACCGATTAGGAATCAATGAATTGATGGCGAGTCGCGAAGGCAGGGGCGACATGGACTTGGCGGTTCGCCTGGTTTGGCGTTGACCGGGGCCGGCATCGCGACGGTAAATCGTCGCGATGCCGGCTTCATTATTGTGCGTTGAACGCCTGACCGTTGACGCCGGTGCTGTCCGGGCCCATGAGGTACAGGTAGACCGGCATGATCGCTTCGGGCGTCGGGTTGTTGAGCGGGTTTTCTCCCGGGTAGGCCTGGGCGCGCATGCTGGTGCGGGTGGCGCCGGGGTTGATGCTGTTGGCGCGCACGGCGGCGACGGTATCGACTTCGTCGGCCAGGGTCTGCATCAGTCCCTCGGTGGCGAACTTGGACACGCCATAGGCGCCCCAGTAGGCCCGGCCCTTGCGGCCGACGCTGCTGGAGGTGAACACCACGGACGCATCCTTGGACAGCTTGAGCAACGGCAGCAAGGTGCTGGTGAGCATGAACATCGCGTTGACGTTGACGTGCATCACCCGCATGAAGTTCTCACCGGACAACTGTTCCAGTGGCGTACGTGGGCCGATGATCGAGGCGTTGTGCAGCAAGCCGTCCAGATGTCCGAACTCGGTTTCGATCATCGCCGCCAGTTCATCGTACTGATGAGGCAGCGCCGTTTCGAGGTTGAAGGGGATCACCGCTGGCTGCGGATGACCGGCCGCTTCGATTTCATCGTAGACCTGGGTCAGGTTGGCTTCGGTCTTGCCCAGCAGCAGTACGGTGGCACCGTGGGCGGCGTAGGTTTTCGCCGCAGCGGCACCGATCCCGCGACCGGCGCCGGTGACCAGGATCACCCGGCCATTGAGCAGGTCGGGACGGGCGGAATAATCAAACATAAAAAACCTCACGAAACATAACGATGCGTGGTGGTGCGTTGTTGTGGCGAGGGGATTTATCCCCGCTGGGCTGCGAAGCAGCCCCTGTTTTTCATGCCATCGGGATCCAGGTTTTCTGAACTGGTGATGGAGGGGGGCGCTTCGCGCCCCAGCGGGGATAAATCCCCTCGCCACAACGGCTCAGTTCAGCAACTGCACAACGCGTTATCCAGCACTTCACGTAGCGCCGAAGGGTGGTCGATCACCACATCCGCGCCCCAATGGTTCGGGTTGTCGTCCGGGTGGATGTAGCCATAGGTCACCGCGCAGGTCTTGGTGCCGGCGCTGCGGCCGGACTCGATGTCCCGCAGGTCATCGCCCACGAACAGCACGCTGGCCGGGTCCAGGTCGAGCATCTTGCAGGCCAGGGCCAGCGGTTCCGGGTCCGGCTTGCTGTTTTTCACGTGGTCAGGGCAGATCAGCACTTTCGAACGCGCGGCCAGGCCCAGTTGCTGCATGATCGGTTCGGCGAAACGCACGGGCTTGTTAGTGACCACGCCCCAGATGAGGTTGGCCGCTTCGATATCGGCCAGTACTTCGGCCATGCCGTCGAACAGGTGGCTGTGGACCGCACAACCCTTGAGGTAGCGGTCGAGGAACTCCTGGCGCAGCTCCTCGAAGCCTGGTGATTCCGGGTCCATGGAAAAGGTCACCGCGACCATCGCCCGGGCGCCGCCGGAAATTTCGTCGCGAATGTGCTGGGTGTTCATCGGTGGCAAGCCACGGTCGGCGCGCATGGCCTGGCAGATGGCGATGAAGTCCGGCGCGGTGTCGAGCAGCGTGCCGTCCATGTCGAAGAGAACCGCTTTGAGACGCATCGACTTACTCCTCGCGCAGGGTCTGGATCATGTAGTTGACGTCAACGTCGGCGGCCAGCTTGTAGTGCTTGGTCAATGGGTTGTAGGTCAGGCCGATGATGTCCTTGACCGTCAGCCCGGCCGCGCGGCTCCAGGCGCCCAGTTCGGAAGGGCGGATGAATTTCTTGAAGTCGTGAGTGCCCCGTGGCAACAGCTTCATGATGTATTCGGCGCCGATGATGGCGAACAGGTAGGCCTTCGGGTTGCGGTTGATGGTGGAGAAGAACACCTGGCCGCCCGGCTTGACCATGCGGAAGCAGGCGCGGATGACCGAGGACGGGTCCGGCACATGCTCGAGCATTTCCAGGCAGGTGACCACGTCGAATTGGCCGGGCATTTCTTCGGCCAGGGCCTCGGCGGTGATCTGCCGGTATTCCACGCTGACGCCGGACTCCAATTGATGCAGTTGCGCCACCGCCAGCGGCGCTTCGCCCATGTCGATGCCCATCACCGTCGCTCCGCGCTGGGCCATGGCTTCGCTGAGGATGCCGCCGCCGCAACCGACGTCGAGGACCTTCTTGCCCGCCAGGTTGACCCGTTCGTCAATCCAGTTGACCCGCAACGGGTTGATGTCGTGCAGCGGTTTGAATTCGCTTTCACGGTCCCACCAGCGATGGGCCAGGGCTTCGAACTTGGCGATTTCGGCGTGGTCGACGTTGCTCATGTGCAGATCCTCGAAAAGCTTGAAAAATCAGATGTCCCGAGCCGTGGCTCCAGGGGCGTGGTCATTCGTTGTGGCCGCTGATGCGCCGACCCCAGGCCTGGGCCGTGGCGATCAGTGTCGGTTCGTCCATGCGGGTCAGCCGGCCATCCTCCAGTAACGGCTTGCCGGCTACCCACAAGTGTTTGACGCAATCGCGGCCGGTGGCATAAATCAGTTGTGACACCGGGTCGTAGATCGGCTGCTGGGCCAGGCCTGACAGATCGAAGGCCACCAGGTCGGCGGCCTTGCCGACTTCCAGGGAGCCAACGGTCGCTTCGATGCCCAGTGCCCGGGCACCGTTGAGCGTGGCCATGCGCAGCGCCCGATGGGCATCCAGGGCCGTGGCCGAACCGGCGACGGCCTTGGCCAGCAGGGCGGCGGTGCGGGTTTCGCCGAGCAGGTCCAGGTCGTTGTTGCTCGCCGCACCGTCGGTGCCGAGGGCGACATTGACGCCGGCTTGCCACAGGCGCTCCACCGGGCAGAAACCGCTGGCCAGCTTCAGGTTCGATTCCGGGCAATGGATCACGCTGCAATTGCTTTCTACCAGCAGGGCTTGGTCCTCGTCGCTGATCTGAGTCATGTGCACGGCCTGGAAGCGTGGTCCCAGCAGGCCAAGGCGTCCCAGGCGAGCCATTGGCCGCTCAGCGGTGTTATCCACAGCCTGCTGCACTTCGAAGGCGGTTTCATGAACATGCATATGAATGGCCGCGTCCAGTTCCTCGGCGATCACGCGGATTTTCTCCAGGTTCTCGTCGCCCACCGTGTAGGGGGCGTGCGGGCCGAATGCGACTTTGATCCGCGGATGGTGCTTGAGGTCGCCGAACAATTCGATGCCCTGACGAATGGCGTCGTCGGCGCTGGCGGCACCGGGGATCGGAAAGTCGAGGATCGGAATGGCGATTTGCGCGCGAATACCGCTGTCGTGGACGCACTCGCTGGCGATCTTGGGGTAGAAATACATGTCGGAGAAGCAGGTGATGCCACCCTTGATCTGCTCGGCGATCGCCAGGTCGGTGCCATCCCGGACGAAATCTTCATCGACCCATTTGGCTTCAGCCGGCCAGATGTGCTGTTCCAGCCAGGTCATCAAGGGCAGGTCGTCGGCCAGGCCGCGAAACAGGGTCATGGCCGCGTGGCCGTGGGCGTTGATCAGGCCGGGGCTGAGCAGCATGCCGGGCAGTTCACGGACCTCGGTGGCGTCACACTTCAGGGCCTCTGCCCGTGGACCGATGAACACGATGCAACCGTCGCGAATGCCCAGGCCATGGTTCTTGAGCACTACACCGGCGGGTTCGACAGGCACCAACCAGGTCGGCAGCAATAATAAGTCGAGCGCAACGGCAGGCTTGGGCATCGTGGAACGGTTCCATGGGGTATAAAGGATGGCGAAGTATACCCGAGCGTCTTCGCGGAGGGATCGCTATAATCGGCGGCTTTTGTTCATGAGTGCGGGGTGAAGGATGCGCGATCGACTATTGGCTGCGGAGAAGGTGAAGGCCATCGATTGGCGTGATGGCGTCCTGTACCTGCTGGACCAGCGTAGCTTGCCGTTCGAGGAAAGCTGGATCGCCTGCACACGTGTGGCCGATGTGGCCGAGGCCATTGGCTCGATGGCCGTGCGCGGTGCGCCGGTCATTGGCATCAGTGCGGCGTATGGCGTGGTGCTGGCGGCGCAGGCCAGAATGGCCGAAGGAGGCGATTGGCAAGCGGCCCTGGAGGCCGATTTTGCCTTGCTGGCCGCAGCCCGGCCGACGGCGGCAAACCTGTTCTGGGCGCTGGATCGAATGCGCGACCGGCTGGGGCGCTTGAAAGAGCATACCGAGCCGCTGGCGGCACTCGAGGCCGAAGCCATCGCGATCCACGTGAGCGATCGCGAAGCCAACCTGACCATGGCCCAGTTGGGGGTCGACCTGATCCGCAAGCACCAGGGCAACGCCCAGGCCATTCTCACCCATTGCAACACCGGCGCCCTGGCCACCGGCGGTTTTGGCACGGCCTTGGGGGTTATCCGGGGTGCGTATATCGAAGGCATGGTGGAGCGTGTCTATGCCGACGAAACCCGGCCGTGGCTGCAAGGCTCGCGTTTGACGGCATGGGAACTGGCCCGGGAAGGCATTCCGGTGACCCTCAACGCCGATTCCGCCGCTGCCCATATCATGAAGACCAAGGGTGTGACCTGGGTGATCGTCGGTGCCGATTGCATCGCCGCCAATGGCGACGTAGCGAACAAGATAGGCACTTATCAGCTGGCGGTCTGTGCCATGCACCATGGTGTGCGCTTCATGGTAGTGGCACCGAGCTCGATCATCGACATGAGCCTGGCCAGCGGTGAAGACATTCCGGCGGAGGAGGGCGACGGGCGCGAACTGCTGGAAATCGGTGGCAGGGGGCTCGGCGCGGAGGTAGGTGCCTTCAATCCGGTCTTCGATATCACTCCGGCGGACCTGATCGACGTCATCGTCACGGAGAAGGGCATCATCGAGCGCCCGGACACCGCGAAACTGGCGCAGTTGATGTGCCGCAAGCGGTTGCACTGATGGCTTGTGCTGTCTGACCTGTCGCCATCGCGAGCAAGCTCGCTCCCACATTGGATCGGGTTCGTGGCCGAAATCTCGAGCATGCACAGATCCCTGTGGGAGCGAGCTTGCTCGCGATGAGGCCCTTGAAGGCAACAAATCCCTTGCATTTTGCCCCTGAATCTCTATCCGCAGCGCTTCTAAGCCCCTCTGGTCCCATATCAGCCTGTCACCGGTCAACTAACTATGCACCATGCGCATCTGGGGGATAGGTGCGTGGCGGCTCTTGTGATAACATCCGGCGGTTTCCAGGGCTGCCTCGCGAGGTGGCCTTTACTGCGCAGATCCATGGCATAACTCGTTGATTTGTCGTAAGTCGCTGCACGGCATTTGTTCTGCAGCGGCGAGCTTCGTTCGTCCCATCTGGATGTGACGAGGTTTCACCAGAAAAAGGAATCAGGCTTCTCATGGGCGAACTGGCCAAAGAAATCCTCCCGGTCAATATCGAAGACGAGCTGAAACAGTCCTACCTCGACTACGCAATGAGCGTAATCGTCGGGCGGGCGCTGCCGGATGCGCGCGATGGCTTGAAGCCCGTGCATCGGCGCGTGCTGTTCGCGATGAGCGAGCTGGGCAACGACTTCAACAAGCCGTACAAGAAATCCGCCCGTGTCGTCGGCGACGTGATCGGTAAGTATCACCCCCACGGCGACACTGCCGTGTACGACACCATCGTTCGTATGGCGCAACCCTTCTCCTTGCGCTACCTGCTGGTAGACGGCCAGGGCAACTTCGGTTCGGTGGACGGCGACAACGCCGCGGCCATGCGATACACCGAAGTGCGCATGACCAAGCTGGCCCACGAGCTGCTGGCCGACCTGCACAAGGAAACCGTGGACTGGGTGCCGAACTACGACGGCACCGAAATGATCCCGGCGGTCATGCCGACCCGTATCCCGAACCTGCTCGTCAACGGTTCCAGCGGTATCGCCGTGGGCATGGCGACCAACATCCCGCCGCACAACCTCGGTGAAGTCATCGACGGTTGCCTGGCCCTCATCGACAATCCCGAGCTGACCGTCGATGAGCTGATGCAATATATCCCCGGTCCGGATTTCCCGACCGCTGCGATCATCAACGGTCGCGCCGGCATCATCGAAGCCTACCGCACCGGCCGTGGCCGCATTTACATGCGCGCCCGCTCGACGGTGGAAGACATCGACAAGGTCGGCGGCCGCCAGCAGATCGTCATCACCGAATTGCCGTACCAGTTGAACAAGGCTCGCCTGATCGAGAAGATCGCCGAGCTGGTGAAAGAGAAAAAACTCGAAGGCATCACCGAGCTGCGTGACGAGTCCGACAAGGACGGCATGCGTGTCGTGATCGAGCTGCGCCGTGGCGAAGTACCTGAGGTGATCCTCAACAACCTCTACGCCCAGACCCAGCTGCAAAGCGTGTTCGGCATCAACATCGTTGCGCTGATCGACGGCCGTCCGCGGATCCTGAACCTCAAGGACCTGCTGGAAGCCTTCGTGCGTCACCGTCGTGAAGTGGTCACCCGCCGCACGGTGTTCGAACTGCGCAAGGCTCGCGAGCGTGGCCACATTCTCGAAGGCCAGGCCGTTGCCCTGTCGAACATCGACCCGGTGATCGCCTTGATCAAGGCCTCGCCAACCCCGTCGGAAGCCAAGGAAGCGCTGATCAGCACCCCTTGGGAGTCCACTGCGGTGATGGCAATGGTCGAGCGCGCTGGCGCCGATTCTTGCCGCCCGGAGAATCTCGACCCGCAATACGGCCTGCGCGAAGGCAAGTACTTCCTGTCCCCGGAACAGGCGCAAGCCATCCTGGAGCTGCGCCTGCACCGCCTGACCGGCCTCGAGCACGAGAAGCTGCTGGCCGAGTACCAGGAAATCCTCAACCAGATCGGCGAGCTGATCCGCATCCTCAACAGCGCTACGCGCCTGATGGAAGTGATTCGCGAAGAGCTGGAAGTGATCCGCGCCGAATACGGCGACGTGCGCCGCACCGAGATCCTCGATGCGCGCCTGGACCTGACCCTGGGTGACATGATCCCGGAAGAAGAGCGCGTGGTGACCATTTCCCACGGCGGCTATGCCAAGACCCAGCCGCTGGCCGCCTACCAGGCCCAGCGTCGCGGCGGCAAAGGCAAGTCCGCGACGGGCGTCAAGGACGAGGACTACATCGCTCACCTGCTGGTCGCCAACAGCCACACCACGCTGCTGCTGTTCTCCAGCAAGGGCAAGGTGTACTGGCTCAAGACCTACGAAATTCCGGAAGCGTCCCGTGCCGCTCGTGGCCGTCCGCTGGTCAACCTGTTGCCGCTGGACGATGGTGAATACATCACCACCATGTTGCCGGTGGAAGAGTACACCGAGGGTCACTACATCTTCATGGCCACCGCCAACGGAACCGTGAAGAAGACCCCGCTGGAATCCTTCAGCCGTCAGCGCAGCGTCGGTCTGATCGCCCTGGAACTGGATGAAGGTGACGTGCTGATCTCCGCCGCCATCACCGACGGCGAGCGTGAGGTCATGCTGTTCTCCGACGGCGGTAAGGTCACTCGCTTCAAGGAGTCCGACGTTCGCGCCATGGGCCGTACCGCTCGCGGTGTGCGCGGCATGCGTCTGCCGGAAGGCCAGAAGCTGATTTCCATGCTGATCCCCGAAGAAGGCAGCCAGATCCTCACCGCTTCGGCCCGTGGTTATGGCAAGCGCACGGCCATCAGCGAGTTCCCCGAGTACAAGCGTGGCGGCCAGGGCGTTATCGCCATGGTCAGCAACGAGCGTAACGGTCGTCTGGTGGGTGCGGTCCAGGTGCTCGATGGCGAGGAGATCATGTTGATCTCCGACCAGGGCACCCTGGTGCGCACGCGAGTCGCCGAAGTGTCGAGCCTGGGTCGTAACACCCAGGGCGTGACGCTGATCAAGCTGGCCAGCGACGAAACACTGGTCGGGCTTGAGCGGGTCCAGGAACCGTCGGAGGTTGAAGGCGAGGAGTTGGAAGGCGAGGAAGACGCGGCGTTCGACGGCACCCTCGGGGCCGATGTCGACGACGCTGTCGGCGACCAACCGCTCGACGCCGCCGCAGACGAAGAAGAACCGCAGGACTAAGCGGACACGCAGGGGGCGGATGAAGATTCGCCCCCTTGTTGTTTGTCTCTTTTGAAAATTTGCGACTTGGCGTTGAACAAGAGCAGGATCGTTCCCACGCTCTGCGTGGGAATGCCGCTTGGGACGCTCCGCGTCCCATGACGCAGGGCGTCATTGGATGCATTCCCACGCAGAGCGTAGGAACGATCATCCGTAGACCAAAAGATTTATGTGACCACCAGATCAGAGCGAGATTGGATGTGAGCAAGAGAGCCTATAACTTCTGTGCCGGCCCGGCGGCGCTTCCTGAAGCGGTCCTGAAGCGTGCCCAGGGTGAACTTCTCGACTGGCATGGCAAGGGCCTGTCGGTCATGGAAATGAGCCATCGCAGCGATGAGTTCGTGTCCATTGCCACCAAGGCCGAGCAGGACCTGCGTGATCTGCTGAACATCCCGTCCAACTACAAGGTGCTGTTCCTGCAAGGCGGCGCGAGCCAGCAGTTCGCCCAGATTCCGTTGAACCTGCTGCCGGAAAACGGCAAGGCCGACTACATCGACACCGGCATCTGGTCGCAGAAAGCCATCGAAGAAGCTTCGCGCTACGGTCACGTCAACGTGGCCGCCACCGCCAAGCCCTACGACTATTTCGCGATTCCCGGCCAGAACGAGTGGAACCTGTCCAAGGACGCGGCCTACGTTCACTATGCGCCGAACGAAACCATCGGTGGCCTGGAATTCAACTGGATCCCGGAAACGGGCGACGTGCCATTGGTGGCCGACATGTCCTCGGACATCCTCTCGCGCCCTGTGGATATCTCCCGTTTCGGCATGATCTACGCGGGTGCCCAGAAGAACATCGGCCCAAGCGGCATCCTGGTCAGCATCATCCGTGAAGACCTGCTGGGGCGTGCCCGCTCCCTGTGCCCGACCATGCTCAACTACAAGGTCGCGGCCGACAACGGCTCGATGTACAACACCCCGCCGACCCTGGCCTGGTACCTGTCGGGCCTGGTGTTCGAATGGCTGAAGGAGCAGGGCGGTGTCGAAGCCATCGGCAAGCTCAACGAAGTGAAGCAGCGCACGCTGTATGACTTCATCGACGCCAGCGGCCTCTACAGCAACCCGATCAACAAGACCGATCGTTCCTGGATGAACGTGCCGTTCCGCCTGGCCGATGACCGTCTCGACAAGCCGTTCCTGGCCGGTGCCGACGAGCGTGGCCTGCTGAACCTCAAGGGCCACCGTTCGGTCGGTGGCATGCGCGCCTCCATCTACAACGCCGTCGACATCAACGCCGTCAATGCGTTGATCGCCTACATGGCAGAGTTCGAGAAGGAACATGGCTGATGTCTGAGCAAGAACTCAAGGCGCTGCGCTTGCGTATCGATGCCCTGGACGAAAAGGTCCTGGAGCTGATCAGCGAGCGCGCGCGCTGCGCCCAGGAAGTCGCCCGGGTGAAGATGGCCTCCCTGGCCGAAGGCGAAGTGCCGGTGTTCTATCGCCCCGAGCGTGAAGCGCAGGTGCTCAAGCGTGTCATGGAGCGCAACAAGGGACCGCTGGGCAACGAAGAGATGGCGCGTCTGTTCCGCGAAATCATGTCGTCGTGCCTGGCCCTCGAGCAGCCGCTGAAAGTCGCCTACCTGGGGCCGGAAGGTACCTTCACCCAGGCGGCGGCCATGAAGCACTTCGGGCACGCCGTGATCAGCAAGCCGATGGCGGCCATTGACGAAGTGTTCCGTGAAGTGGCCGCCGGCGCGGTGAATTTTGGCGTGGTGCCGGTGGAGAACTCCACCGAAGGCGCAGTCAACCACACGCTGGACAGTTTCCTCGAGCACGACATGGTGATCTGCGGCGAAGTCGAGTTGCGCATCCACCACCACCTGCTGGTGGGCGAGAACACCAAGACCGACAGCATCAGCCGGATCTATTCCCACGCCCAGTCGTTGGCCCAGTGCCGCAAGTGGCTGGACGCCCATTACCCGAACGTCGAACGCGTGGCTGTATCGAGCAACGCCGAGGCGGCCAAGCGGGTCAAGGGCGAATGGAACTCGGCGGCGATTGCTGGCGATATGGCGGCCGGCCTCTATGGGCTGACGCGCCTGGCCGAAAAAATCGAGGATCGCCCGGACAACTCCACGCGATTCCTGATGATCGGCAGCCAGGAAGTCCCGCCGACCGGCGACGACAAGACCTCGATCATCGTTTCCATGAGCAACAAGCCCGGTGCGCTCCATGAGCTGCTGGTGCCGTTCCATGACAACGGTATCGACCTGACGCGGATCGAGACCCGTCCGTCGCGCAGCGGTAAATGGACCTACGTGTTCTTCATCGATTTCGTCGGCCACCACCGCGATCCGCTGGTAAAAGGTGTGCTGGAGAAAATCAGTCAGGAAGCAGTGGCACTCAAGGTGCTGGGTTCCTACCCCAAGGCAGTTCTTTAAGGGCGGATAGCAAATGAGTGGCAACTTCCTCGCTCTGGCTCAGCCAGGCGTGCAACAACTCTCGCCTTACGTTCCGGGCAAACCCGTGGACGAGCTGGCCCGTGAGCTGGACCTGGATCCGGCCAGCATCGTCAAGTTGGCGAGCAACGAAAACCCGTTGGGCGCAAGCCCCAAGGCACTGGCGGCGATCCGCGACGAACTGGCCGAGCTGACCCGTTACCCCGATGGCAATGGCTTTGCGCTCAAGAGCCTGCTGGCCGAGCGCTGTGGTGTCGAGCTGAGCCAGGTGACGCTGGGCAATGGTTCCAACGACATCCTTGAGCTGGTCGCTCGTGCGTACCTGGCGCCAGGTCTCAACGCGGTGTTCAGCGAGCACGCGTTCGCGGTCTACCCGATCGCGACCCAGGCCGTCGGCGCGGATGCCCATGTGGTTCCCGCCAAGGACTGGGGGCACGACCTGCCCGCCATGCTGGCCGCCATCGATGCCAACACCCGCGTGGTTTTCATTGCCAATCCGAACAACCCGACCGGCACCTGGTTCGATGCCCAGGCCCTGGATGACTTCCTGCAGGACGTGCCCGCGCACGTGCTGGTGGTGTTGGACGAGGCTTACATCGAATACGCCGAAGGCAGCGATTTGCCCGATGGGCTGGATTTCCTCGCCGCCTACCCGAACCTGCTGGTTTCGCGCACCTTCTCCAAAGCCTATGGCCTGGCCTCGCTGCGGGTCGGCTACGGCCTGTCCACCGCCGTGGTGGCCGATGTGCTGAACCGCGTGCGCCAGCCGTTCAACGTCAACGGCTTCGCCCTGGCCGCCGCCTGTGCGGCCTTGCAGGATGAAGCCTACCTGGCTGAAAGCCGTCGCCTCAACGCGGCCGGCATGCAGCAGTTGGAGGCGGGGCTGCGTGAGCTGGGCCTGGGCTGGATTCCATCCAAAGGCAATTTCATCTGCATCGACCTGGGGCGTGTCGCCGCGCCGGTGTACCAGGGGCTGTTGCGCGAAGGTGTGATCGTGCGTCCGGTGGCCAATTACGGCATGCCGAACCACTTGCGCGTCACCATCGGCCTGCCGGCGGAAAACAGCCGTTTCCTCGAGGTGTTGAGCAAGGTCCTGGTTCGTGGTTGATGTCACTTCGCTGCAATCTGCTGCCCCTATGATCGGTCGCCTGGTGGTGGTCGGCCTGGGGTTGATCGGCGGTTCGTTCGCCAAGGGCTTGCGTGAAAGCGGCCTGTGCCGCGAGGTGGTCGGTGTCGACCTGGATCCGCGGTCGCGCAAGCTGGCCGTGGAGCTGGGTGTGGTCGATCGCTGCGAGGACGACCTGGCGATCGCTTGCCAGGGCGCGGACGTGATCCAGCTGGCAGTGCCGATCCTGGCTATGGAAAAACTGTTGGCGCGCCTGGCGACCATGAACCTGGGGCAGGCGATCCTGACCGACGTCGGCAGCGCCAAGGGCAACGTCGTGCGCGCCGCCACCGAGGCCTTCGACGGGATGCCGGCGCGCTTCGTGCCCGGTCATCCGATTGCCGGCTCGGAGCAGAGCGGGGTGGAAGCCTCCAACGCCGAACTGTTTCGTCGTCACAAAGTGATTCTCACGCCGCTGGACCAGACGGATCCAGCCGCGCTGGCGGTGGTGGACCGTTTGTGGCGCGAACTGGGCGCTGATGTCGAGCACATGCAGGTCGAGCGTCACGATGAAGTATTGGCCGCCACCAGCCATTTGCCACACCTGTTGGCGTTCGGCCTGGTGGATTCATTGGCCAAACGCAATGAAAATCTTGAGATCTTCCGTTACGCTGCCGGCGGTTTCCGCGATTTCACGAGAATCGCCGGAAGCGACCCGGTCATGTGGCACGACATCTTCCTCGCCAACCGCGAAGCTGTCTTGCGCACACTCGATACATTTCGCAGCGACCTCGACGCCTTGCGCGACGCGGTCGATGCAGGGGACGGGCACCAATTGCTGGGCGTTTTCACGCGCGCCAGGGTGGCCCGCGAGCATTTCAGTAAAATCCTGGCCCGTCGGGCCTATGTGGACGCTATGAACTCCAACGATCTGATTTTCCTGGCACAACCTGGTGGCTCCCTGAGTGGGCGTATTCGTGTACCGGGCGATAAATCGATTTCCCACCGTTCGATCATGCTCGGCTCCCTGGCCGAAGGTGTGACCGAGGTGGAAGGCTTCCTCGAGGGCGAAGATGCCCTGGCCACGCTGCAGGCGTTTCGCGACATGGGGGTGGTCATCGAAGGCCCGCACCACGGCCGTGTGACCATCCATGGTGTCGGCCTGCACGGCCTCAAGCCTGCCCCAGGGCCGATCTACCTGGGTAATTCCGGGACTTCGATGCGTCTGTTGTCCGGCCTGCTGGCCGCGCAGGACTTCGACAGCACCCTGACCGGCGACGCCTCGCTGTCCAAGCGCCCGATGAACCGCGTCGCCAACCCGTTGCGGGAAATGGGCGCGGTCATCGAGACCGCGGCAGACGGTCGTCCGCCGATGACCATTCGTGGCGGCAACAAGCTCAAGGGCCTGACCTACACCATGCCGATGGCTAGCGCCCAGGTGAAATCCTGCTTGCTGCTGGCCGGTCTCTACGCCGAGGGCAAGACCACCGTCACCGAACCGGCCCCGACCCGCGACCATACCGAGCGCATGCTGCGCGGCTTCGGCTACCCGGTTACGGTGGATGGCGCCACGGCGTCCGTCGAGTCTGGTAACAAGCTGACCGCGACCCACATCGAAGTGCCGGGCGATATCTCGTCCTCGGCATTCTTCCTGGTGGCCGCCTCGATCGCCGAAGGCTCCGACCTGGTGCTCGAACACGTCGGCATCAACCCGACCCGTACCGGCGTGATCGACATCCTGCGCCTGATGGGCGCTGACATTACGCTGGAAAACCAGCGTGAAGTTGGCGGCGAACCCGTAGCGGACCTGCACGTACGAGCAGCTAAGCTCAAGGGTATCGAGATTCCGGAGGCGCTGGTTCCGCTGGCCATCGACGAGTTCCCGGTGCTGTTCGTAGCGGCCGCCTGTGCAGAAGGGCGCACCGTGCTGACTGGTGCCGAAGAGCTGCGGGTCAAGGAGTCGGATCGCATCCAGGTGATGGCTGATGGCTTGCTCGCCCTGGGCGTCAAGTGCCAGCCGACGCCGGACGGCATTATCATCGACGGCGGCCAGATCGGCGGCGGCGAAGTCCATGGTCACGGTGATCATCGCATCGCCATGGCCTTCAGTGTTGCGTCTTTGCGCGCCAGCGCGCCGATTCGCATCCATGATTGCGCCAACGTCGCCACGTCGTTCCCGAACTTCCTGGCGCTGTGCGCACAGGTCGGTATTCGAGTAGCACAAGAGGCGCAGTCGTGAACATCAAGGCACCGGTCATCACCATCGATGGCCCAAGCGGTTCGGGCAAGGGCACCGTCGCCGGGATCCTGGCCAGGCAGTTGGGCTGGAACCTGCTCGATTCGGGTGCCTTGTACCGTCTGCTGGCGTTCGCCGCCGCCAACCATGGCGTCGACCTGACCAACGAGGAGTTGCTCAAGGCGCTGGCGGCTCACCTGGACGTACAGTTCATTGCGGCGACCGACGGTCAGCTCCAGCGCATTATCCTGGAGGGTGATGAAGTCAGTGATGTCATCCGTACCGAAAGCGTGGGCGCCGGGGCCTCCCAGGTCGCCGCGCTGCCAGCGGTGCGCGAAGCGTTGCTGCAACGTCAGCGCGCTTTCCAGGAGCCGCCGGGGCTAGTGGCTGATGGTCGCGACATGGGCACGGTGGTCTTTCCTGACGCGCCTTTGAAGATTTTCCTCACCGCCAGCGCCGAGGAGAGGGCGCGCCGCCGATATTTGCAGTTGAAGGGCAAGGGCGAGGATGTTAGTCTGTCGAGTCTGCTAGATGAGATCCGTGCACGCGACGAGCGTGACACCCAGCGCGCAGTAGCCCCGCTCAAGCCGGCGGCCGACGCGATACAGCTGGATTCAACGGAGTTGTCCATCGATCAGGTGCTGCAACGCATCATGAGCGAGATCGCCATTCGCGATATCGCCGGGTGACCAGGAAGCTTCGCAGGGGACCAGTCATAGTCCTGCGATGCTTCTTTTATATGAAACTAACCCACACCGTCTGGGGTGTGGAGGCGGGCGTATTCTTCGCCCTAATCAACAGGAATTAAAATGAGCGAAAGCTTTGCGGAACTCTTTGAAGAAAGCCTGAAAACCCTGAACCTTCAGGCAGGCTCCATCATCACCGGTGTTATCGTTGATATCGATTACCAAGCGCGCTGGGTAACCGTTCACGCTGGTCTGAAGTCTGAAGCACTCATCCCGCTTGAGCAGTTCTACAACGACGCTGGCGAACTGAACATCAACGTCGGTGACGAAGTTCACGTTGCGCTGGACTCGGTTGAAGATGGCTTTGGTGAAACCAAGCTGTCCCGTGAAAAAGCCAAGCGCGCTGAATGCTGGATCGTTCTGGAAGCGGCTTTCGCAGCTGAGGAAGTGGTCAAGGGCGTTATCAACGGTAAGGTTAAAGGCGGCTTCACTGTCGACGTTAACGGCATCCGTGCGTTCCTGCCAGGTTCCCTGGTTGACGTCCGTCCAGTGCGCGACACCACGCACCTGGAAGGCAAAGAGCTGGAATTCAAGGTCATCAAGCTGGACCAGAAGCGCAACAACGTTGTCGTTTCCCGTCGCAGTGTCCTGGAAGCCGAGAACTCCGCCGAGCGTGAAGCTCTGCTGGAATCGCTGCAGGAAGGCCAACAGGTCAAGGGTATCGTCAAGAACCTCACCGATTACGGCGCATTCGTCGATCTGGGTGGCGTCGATGGCCTGCTGCACATCACCGACATGGCCTGGAAGCGTATCAAGCATCCTTCGGAAATCGTCAATGTTGGCGACGAGATCGATGTCAAGGTTCTGAAGTACGATCGCGAGCGCAATCGTGTTTCCCTGGGCCTCAAGCAACTGGGTGAAGATCCATGGGTTGCTATCAAAGCCCGTTACCCAGAAGGCACCCGCGTCACCGCTCGTGTTACCAACCTCACCGACTACGGCTGCTTCGCTGAGCTGGAAGAAGGTGTTGAAGGCCTGGTACACGTTTCCGAAATGGACTGGACCAACAAGAACATCCACCCTTCGAAAGTCGTACAAGTCGGCGACGAAGTGGAAGTCATGGTTCTGGACATCGACGAAGAGCGTCGTCGTATCTCCCTCGGCATCAAGCAGTGCAAGTCCAACCCATGGGAAGACTTCTCTGGCCAGTTCAACAAGGGCGATAAAATCTCCGGCACCATCAAGTCGATCACCGATTTCGGTATCTTCATTGGTCTGGACGGCGGCATCGACGGCCTGGTTCACTTGTCCGACATCTCCTGGAACGAAGTGGGCGAAGAAGCCGTACGCCGTTTCAAGAAGGGCGACGAGCTGGACACCGTTATCCTGTCGGTTGACCCAGAGCGCGAGCGTATCTCCCTGGGTATCAAGCAACTGGAAAGCGATCCGTTCTCCGAGTACGTTCAAGAGAACGACAAAGGCGCAATCGTTAAGGGCATCGTGAAAGAAGTTGACGCCAAAGGCGCCATCATCACCCTGGCCGACGATATCGAAGCGACTCTGAAAGCCTCCGAAATCAGCCGTGACCGCGTTGAAGACGCGCGCAACGTTCTGAAAGAAGGCGAAGAAGTAGAAGCCAAGATCATCAGCGTTGACCGCAAGAGCCGCGTAATCCAGCTCTCCATCAAGTCGAAAGACGATGCTGAAGAGAAAGAAGCAATCCAGAGCCTGCGCGACAAGCCAGCCGCTGACATTGCTGCTGGTCCTACCACTCTGGGCGACCTGCTGCGTGCACAAATGGAAAAACAGAACTGAGTTCTGTCAGACCATGAAAAGGGCGACTTCGGTCGCCCTTTTTTGTGGGTGCGATATTTCAAAGCTCTTTGCTTCCTGCAAGCCGTTGTCGATGATGGTGTTCATTTGGGGCATTGCGAAACCAATCCTGCGACCAAGATGTCTCTTTTATGAAGCAGATCACTCGTCTATTCAGGGCAAGGCTCCGACTTGTATAAGTGATCGATCTGGGTCTTTGTCTAAAGGAATTGAATGAATAGGCTCTTTCTGGTGTTGAGTGTCCTGGTGGTGGCGGGTTGCTCTACGAGCGCCAAGACCCATGCAGTGCGTGGAGTCAGTGGTATCGAGGTCGACTGTTCGGGGCTGGGCTCTGGCTGGGAGAAGTGCCATAAGAGGGCTGCGAGGGAGTGCAAGGGGGCTGGCTACAAGGTCATTACCCGGTCCGACGACGCGAAGGATGACGATCAGTACCCTTTTGGTTTTAATCCGGCTGGCTATTTGACTCGTACGATGCTGGTCATCTGTCGATAGCTTGAGGAAAACTTCCTGTCGGCATGGAAAGAAGCAACAAGGGAGTGGTGAAGAATGTCAATACTTGGGCTGTTCAAATCCCTCCGGTCATGCTAAAACCTTTTCAAGCGATTTTCCTAGCTGCTTGAAAAAGAAGGGAAAAATATGACGAAGTCGGAGTTGATCGAACGAATTGTCACCCATCAAGGGCTACTCTCATCCAAGGATGTGGAACTGGCCATCAAGACCATGCTTGAACAAATGTCCCAGTGCCTGGCAACGGGGGATCGTATTGAAATCCGTGGTTTTGGCAGCTTTTCCCTGCATTACCGCGCCCCGCGTGTAGGTCGAAATCCAAAGACCGGTCAATCCGTCAGTCTGGATGGAAAGTTTGTCCCTCATTTCAAGCCGGGCAAAGAGCTTAGGGATCGTGTCAATGAGGAGGAGGGGGATGAGCTCTGACGCAGCACCTAAACAGAGGAGTCTTCATGCGGAACTTTAAGCGTTTGGCCCTTGTCGTACTGGCACTACTTGTGGCCTCGGCTATTGTCCTGTTCGTACTTGAAAACAACCAGCCGGTCGCACTCCTGTTTCTGGGCTGGTCAGCTCCGCAGCTTCCCGTCTCGGTTTTCGTGATCCTGGCGCTTCTCGCTGGTATGATAGTCGGGCCGTCGCTTGCGTGGTTCCTGGGAATGCGTAGACGGCCGAAATAATGGATATGTGAGCCCAGTAGTCTTGGTGTAAGGATCACGGCCAACAATTTTTTCTGACTTTGGGTGCGTTTTGTTCAAATTTAACTTGATTCAGTCTATCGCTGTGCCCGTCTTGCCTTTTAGTGAGTTCGATGTGTCTGTAGACGCAATGCCAAAAAAGGGAGGCGGGATCACCCATGCCAAATAATCGTATCGAAACCCAGGGCGCCGATGAGATCGATCTGATCGCACTTGCGCGCGGGCTCTGGGGGCAAAAGTGGTTGATCCTTGCGGTCACCTTGTTGGTTACCGCGGGTGCAGCTGCTTATGCGTACCTCAGCAAACCGGTCTATCAAGCTCAGCTTTTTATCATGCCTCCTACTCAGAATGGTATTGCGGAGTTGAACTATGGTCGAGGGAAAAGCACTGAGCTGGATCCTTATTCCATCAAGCATGTCTATGACGTATTTGCCCGAAACTTACAGGGTGAATCTCTTCGTCAGACATTCTTCAGTGAAGTTTATCTTCCTTCACTTGATGAGTCCCAACGAAAGGGCGCGCTCGACCGATTGTACGAACGTTTCTCACGAGAGCTAATAATCAAGGGGCCTGGTAAGGATACGCCGGATCGCTATTCGGTAACGGTCCAGGGCGGAGATCCCGTTCGAGCTACGGAGTGGGCGAAGGCTTATGTGGCGCGCGCCAGTGAAGCGGCTGAGTCAGAGCTGATCAAGAACGTTACGGCTGAGGCTGCGGTAAGAGCGCGTAATCTGGAGCAGCGTATTGTCGGTTTGCGCGAGACTGCGCAGCGAATACGTGAGGATCGGATTCAGCAGTTGCGCGAAGCGTTGAAGATCGCAGAAGCAATTGGTCTCAGCAGCCCGAGTATAAATTCTACGGCGGCTGTTGATATAACGGTAGAAACTGGCAATAAAATGGACTACCAGCGAGGCAGCAAAGCCTTGGCTGCGGAAGTAAAAGCGCTGGAGTCGAGAGCTTCTGACGACGCCTTCATATCGGATTTGCGTTCGCTCCAAATGCGATACAGTTTCTATCGTAAATTGAATATTGATCCAGAAAGCATCTCGGTTTATCGGCAAGACGGTAGCGTTGAGGTGCCGCAAAGCCCGATTAAACCAAGAAAGGCTTTGATTTTGCTGCTGGGCATTATTGCTGGCGGGATGCTGGGTAGTTTCATTGCGTTAATTCGATTTGCGGTTATTCGGAGCAAGGAACAGCAATTACAGGGTTGAGATGATCAATTTCTCGATCCTAAAGTATTTTCGTAACTCTTTAGAGAGATTTCGAATGCTTGTTTGAGCCCGTCTTTATGAGGATTATCTTCGTAAGGCGGGTTTTTTATTGGTGTGGCGAATAACTCTAGGTGTTCATGGTTTTAATGTGTGCCGAGGCTCCATCGGTTGTAGTCACGAGGTGCTCCGTCGGGACGGGTCTCAGTGGTTAGATGTCATAATGATGGCAGAAGCGAGCCGTTCAACTGAGGCAAGCCCTGAAAAAACTAGTCAGAACTCAGTAAAGTACAATCCAGGAAAGCCATTTTGCTACACAACAGGCATAATGGCGGTTTGTGAGGGACGGGATGGCCGTCTCGTTCGGAGGTCGGTAGCAACAGGCCTGTGGCGTATCGAAATTTGTGCATGGTGGGGACATCTGGAAAGTCGGCGGTAGGCGCCGGAGGTGCTGCTCCATAATGAGTTTTGACAAGAACTGAAGTGAAAGCGTCCAGCATCCGTTCGGCGGGCTGAGGCGGAGGTTTGCCAGTTGTGCAATGGTAGGGGTCAGGCGGATTCAGGCTTGATTCATAGCTCTGATGAATTAGATGGTTTTGACAAGTTAAATGGAGAGTTGGATGTCGAGCATAAAGCAGGCGAGCGTCGCCAAATTTAAAGCAAAAGAGGCCGTCATCGGTATCGTCGGTCTTGGATACGTCGGCCTGCCTTTGATGCTGCGTTATAATGCGATCGGGTTTAAAGTTATTGGACTTGATATCGATAGTTCAAAAGTTGAACTTCTGAATTCAGGTAAAAGCTACATCGAGCACATTCCTGGCGAAAAAATCGAAGCCGCTTGCCAAAACGGATTTGAAGCCACTACCGATTTTACTCGTGTGCCGGAATGTGATGCGCTGATTCTCTGCGTGCCGACACCATTAAATAAATATCGCGAACCCGATATGAGTTTCGTAATAAATACGACTGATGCGATAAAGCCTTATTTAAGGGCTGGTCAAGTCGTTTCTCTTGAAAGTACAACCTATCCGGGCACGACAGAAGAAGAGTTGCTGCCACGTGTCCAAGAGAAAGGATTGCGTGTCGGTGAGAATATCTTTCTGGTCTATTCCCCGGAGCGCGAAGATCCGGGCAATCCCAACTTTGAAACCCGTACCATTCCAAAAGTAATCGGTGGGCATACGCCTGAGTGCCTCGAGGTCGGTGTCGCTCTCTATGAGCACGCGATTGACCAAGTTGTACAAGTCAGCTCTACCAAAGCAGCTGAAATGACCAAGCTGCTGGAAAATATCCACCGTGCGGTCAATATCGGCTTGGTGAATGAGATGAAAGTGGTCGCTGACCGCATGGGCATCGATATTTTCGAAGTGGTCGACGCCGCTGCAACCAAGCCCTTCGGTTTTACTGCCTACTACCCTGGCCCTGGTCTCGGTGGTCACTGCATTCCAATCGACCCGTTCTACCTGACTTGGAAAGCCCGTGAGTATGGTTTGCATACACGGTTTATCGAGCTTTCGGGAGAGGTCAATCAGGCCATGCCGGAGTACGTCCTGAGCAAGTTGATGGACGGCTTGAATGAGCGCGGTAAGCCTTTGAAAGGCAGCAGAATTCTAGTGCTTGGTATCGCCTACAAGAAGAACGTAGATGATATGCGTGAGTCGCCTTCGGTTGAAATCATGGAACTGATCGAGGCTAAAGGCGGCGTCGTAGGGTACTCCGATCCGCACGTCTTGAAGTTTCCGAAGATGCGCGAGCACCACTTTGACCTTTCCAGTGAGCCTCTGACTGCTGAAGTTCTAAAAGCTTATGATGCTGTCATTCTGGCCACCGACCACGATAAGTTCGACTATGAGCTTATCAGCCAACATGCTCAACTGATCATCGATAGTCGTGGTAAATATCGCGCCCCTCAATCGAATATTATCAAAGCTTGATGACAGGAGAGTTCTGGATGAAACGTTTTGCTCTAATTGGTGCTGCCGGTTATATCGCCCCCCGCCATATGCGCGCCATTAAGGATACCGGCAATACATTGGTGTCCGCTTATGACATCAATGACTCGGTAGGCATCATCGACAGCATTTCACCGCAAAGCGAATTCTTTACCGAGTTCGAGTTCTTCCTTGATCACGCTCACAGCCTCAAGCGCGACCCAGAGACCGCCTTGGATTATGTGTCGATCTGCTCGCCCAACTACCTGCACCAACCGCACATTGCCGCCGGTCTGCGCCTGGGCTGTGACGTAATCTGTGAAAAACCGCTGGTGCCGACCCCGCAGCAGTTGGACCAGTTGGCCCTGATCGAGCAGGAAACCGGCAAGCGCCTGTTCAACATCCTGCAGCTGCGCCATCACCAGGCAATCATTGCCTTGAAGGACAAGGTTGCCCGCGAGAACAACCCGCACAAGTACGAAGTCGATCTGACCTACATTACTTCCCGTGGCAAGTGGTACCTGCAAAGCTGGAAAGGTGACCCACGCAAGTCCTTCGGCGTAGCCACCAACATTGGCGTGCACTTCTACGACATGCTGCACTTCATCTTCGGCAAGTTGCAGCGCAACGTTGTGCACTTCACTTCCGAACACAAGGCGGCCGGTTACCTGGAGTACGAGAAAGCACGTGTACGCTGGTTCCTGTCGGTCGACGCCGACGACCTGCCGGAATCGGTAAAGGGCAAGAAGCCAACTTACCGTTCGATTACCGTCAACGGTGAGGAAATGGAGTTCTCCGAAGGCTTCACTGACCTGCACACCACCAGCTACGAGGAAATCCTGGCTGGGCGTGGTTATGGCATCGAGGATGCTCGCCACTGCGTGGAGACGGTCAACACCATTCGCAGTGCGGCCATCGTCGTTGCAGCGGACAACGAAGCGCATCCGTTCGTCCAAGCCCTTTCTCGCTGATCGGCGAGACAGCACGGGTGGCCTTGCGCCACCCGTTTCAAGTTTTCCAAGCAGGATCGCAAGCCAGCGTGTCGAACGATAATTTCAACAAGCCAAACGAAGCGGGTGCGATGCGCCGCGTGCGCAGCATTCGTCTCGATATTCAGGGCTTGCGTGCAATCGCGGTGCTGGCGGTCATGCTTTATCACGCCAATAGTGGCTGGCTGAAAGCCGGCTATGTCGGCGTCGACATCTTTTTTGTCATCTCTGGCTTCATCATAACGGCATTGTTGACCGAGCGAAGCGACAAGGTCGATCTCGTTTCATTCTATGCCAGCCGCATCAAGCGTATTCTGCCGGCGTATTTCGTCATGCTGGTGGTGGTGTCCGCGCTGTCCGCGCTCCTGTTTCTGCCTGATGACTTCGCATTTTTCCTCGACAGCCTGAAGTCCTCGGCGTTGTTTACCAGCAATCAGTACTTCTCTGGCTTCGGCAGTTATTTCGCGCCGCGGGCCGATGAATTGCCGCTTCTGCATACCTGGTCATTGGCCATCGAGATGCAGTTCTATCTGTTCTTCCCGGTGCTGGTCATTTGCTTGCCAAAGCAATGGCGTCTCATAACGTTTGCCTTGCTAGCCGCCAGTCTGTTTGCCTGGAACGGCTACCGTGGACTGGGCGAATCGCAAGAAGGGATGTATTTTGCCCTGTCGGCACGGATTCCCGAATTCATGGTCGGTGCCATCGTTGCCTTGCTGATGCGCCAGCGCGAGCTGCCCATGTTACTTGCAAGCGTATTCGGTGGGCTGGGCGCAATCCTGCTGGCTTGGGCGGTGCTGGCTATCGATAAGCAACACTTTCCAGGCTTCTGGTCTATCCTGCCTTGTGTCGCGGCAGGGCTGCTCATCGTTGCCCGGCGTGGTCCGGTCAGCGCGTTGCTAGCCACTCGGCCGATGGTCTGGATCGGTGGTATTTCCTATTCGTTGTACCTGTGGCATTGGCCGGTGCTGGCGTTCATTCGCTATTACACGGGGCAGTACGAGCTGACGGCTGCATGGTTGCCGATTTTCGTGGCCAGCTCTGTACTGCTGGCATGTCTTTCCTATCGCTTGGTCGAAACACCCGCCAGAAACGCTTCCGGCATGATGCGCCAGCTGCCCAAGTGGGCTGTAACCGGTGCCGTGGTCGCGCTGGTGGTGTGGGGTGGACAACGTGTAAACGCCTCGCTGGTCGCTCCGTTGTCTGTGGAACTCACCCGTTATGCTGCTCCAGAGCTTATCTGCCATGGCACCCAAGTGGGCGCGTGCAAGCGAGGCAAGGCGGATGCCGAAGTGTCCGTTCTAGTAATTGGCGATAGCCATGCTGCCCAATTGAACTACTTCTTCGACCAGGTGGGCGAAGAGCAGGGCGTTGCTTACCGCGTGCTCACTGCCAGCAGTTGCGTGCCTATCCCCGGCTTTGACATTGAACGCCTGCCAGCCTGGGCGCAAAAACCTTGCCGCGCGCAGATCGAGGCGGTGGCTCGTGAGTTGCCGAAGGTGGAGCGGGTGATTGTCGCAGGCATGTGGCAGTACCAGATGCAGAGCCAAGCATTCGCCAAGGCGTTTGCTGAATTTCTCGTCGATACTGCAGGAGCCCATAAACATATCGTGGTGCTTGCTCAGGTACCAATGTTTGAAACAGACGTGCAGCGGGTAAGGCGCTTTACCGAGCTTGGCCTGCCGGCGCCATTGACATTCAATCGTGAGTGGCAGGTTGCCAACCAGCAAGTGCAGGCCATTGTCGACCGCACGCCGGGCGTGCGTTTCCTGGACCTTTCCAATAGCAGCTTCTTTGCCGCTGCGCCTTACCAGCAAGGTTTGCTCATCTACCGTGACAGCCACCACCTCAACGAGGTAGGTGCACGTCGTTATGGGCACTATGCTGCCGAGCCACTGCAGCGTGCTTTCGATCAACCTCAGTCTAATGTGAGTCTGAAGCCATGAATTACTATCAGCACCCAAGCGCGATCGTCGATGAGGGCGCGCAGATCGGTGAAAACTCCCGTGTCTGGCACTTTGTCCATGTTTGCGCGGGCGCCCGCATCGGTGTTGGCGTTTCGCTCGGTCAGAATGTGTTCGTGGGCAACAAAGTCGTGATCGGCGACCGCTGTAAGATCCAGAACAATGTTTCGGTCTACGACAATGTCACGCTGGAAGAGGGCGTATTCTGTGGCCCCAGCATGGTCTTCACCAATGTCTATAATCCGCGTTCGCTGATCGAGCGCAAGGACCAGTACCTCGATACGCTGGTAAAAAAGGGCGCGACGCTTGGCGCCAATTGCACCATCGTCTGCGGCGTTACCATTGGTGAATATGCCTTCGTCGGTGCCGGCGCGGTCATCAACAAGGATGTACCGGCCTATGCATTGATGGTGGGTGTGCCCGCACGGCAGATTGGCTGGATGAGCGAATTTGGCGAGCAATTGCAGTTGAACGAGCAGGGTGAGGCCTTCTGCTCGCATACGGGAGCGCGCTACGTGCTGAACGGAAAACTTTTGAACAAGACGGATGCCTGAGCATGATTGAATTCATTGACCTGAAAAGCCAGCAAGCACGTATCAAGGACAAGATCGATGCCGGCATCCAGCGCGTCTTGAGCCACGGCCAGTACATTCTCGGCCCAGAGGTAGCGGAGCTCGAGGAAAAACTTGCTCAGTTTGTTGGCGCTAAACACTGCATAACTTGCGCCAATGGTACAGACGCCTTGCAAATCGCTCAAATGGCGCTGGGAATTGGCCCGGGTGACGAAGTTATAACACCTGGTTTCACCTATATTGCGACCGCCGAGACAGTTGCCTTACTCGGCGCAAAACCGGTGTATGTGGATATTGATCCACGCACATATAATCTTGATCCGCAAAAGCTGGAAGCAGCAATTACCCCGCGTACGAAAGCTATCATTCCGGTTTCTCTATACGGGCAATGTGCAGACTACGATGCGATTAATGCGATTGCCGTTAAATACTCGATCCCAGTAATCGAAGACGCAGCACAAAGCTTTGGCGCTACCTACAAAGGGAAACGCTCCTGCAACCTCACCACAATAGCGTGTACTAGCTTCTTTCCAAGCAAACCGCTGGGATGCTATGGGGATGGTGGCGCGATTTTTACCAATGATGACGAATTGGCCAAAGTACTGCGTCAAATCGCCAGGCACGGGCAGGACCGCCGCTATCACCATGTGCGCGTGGGAGTTAATAGTCGCCTGGATACGCTGCAAGCGGCAATTCTCCTGCCCAAACTTGAAATCTTTGAAGAGGAGCTTGAGCAACGTCAGCGTGTTGCAAAGTTGTACGGTGAGTCACTCGAGGCCTTGGGGGTAAAGACAATCCCTTATGTGGAAGAATGGAACACCAGTGCCTATGCTCAATATACAATTCTTGTTGACAAGCGTGACCAGTTACAAGATAAGTTAAAGAAGCAGGGCATTCCGACGGCAGTTCATTATCCCATCCCGTTGAACAAGCAGCCCGCTGTAGCCGATGCAAACGCCCATTTACCTACGGGAGATCGCGTCGCAGAACAGGTCATGAGTTTGCCAATGCATCCGTATCTGGATGACGAGGCTGTGGCAATTATTTGTGCTGCGGTGGCTGGTTAAGCTATGTACATTTCTTTAAAAGTTGATAAAGCAACTTTTTTGAATGCTTTGTACTTTTTTGTCTATTTTGTCCTGTTGTTGTGGATGAATAATAATTATCTGTACTTGCTGTATGACTATATGGGGGCCTCCCAGAAAAGCATGGATGGCCTCCAGATCGTTTACTTGTTGTTTTTAGCTGTGGGCAGTTCTCTTTTATGCGGTTCAAGTATAAGTAAGCCTGGGGATATCGTCGTAGCCTTGCTGTTTTTGGTTATCGTGCCTCATGCGCTTGTTTTGAACGGGGCGAACGCATTTTACCCAGAGGCCAGCCCATTTTCTGGGCTGTGTTTGTCAGTGCTGATGGGTGTTGTTCTTGTCTCACTTATTAATAAGATTAAATTTCGTCGTGACAGCGGTCAATCCAGCAGTGGTGAAAGATATCTGTTTATTGTTTCAGTCGTTAATATATTGGTTTTGGTGTTTATTCTGCTCAAAAGTATGTCGTTTTTTTCTCTCGACTTTTCTGGTCAATACCTTCGACGTGCTATCGCGCGCGACGTTTTTTCAGCAGGATCTATAGATGGATATATTGCGTCGATAGGGACGCAGGCATTTTTTCCTGTTTTATTTGCTTGGGGAGTCTATAAAAAATCTAATTTCTTCTTTTGGCTTGGGGTTTTTAACGTTTTGATCCTGTGGGGAGCCTTTGGACAGAAATATCCCTTTGTTGTTTTGTTTTTGGTTTATGTTCTGATGACCTATTTTAGATATTATGGGAGGGTCAATGTCTCTTGGTTGCTGTTTGGTGCAATAGGCTTGTTGCTTGCAGGTTTTCTTGAGTTCGAGCTTATGGGCTATTCTTACCTAAATGACTATCTGATTAGACGAGCCTATACTGTGCCGGCCACAATGTTGGGGGCTGCGGAGCTGTTTTACGACTCGTACGGGATTAATAATTATAGCGATACAGCGATAGGTCTTTTGTCAGGTTTTAGCAAAAGTGAATCGATCACGTTTCGAATTGGTGAGTATATTTATAATAATTCGGAAACTAATGCCAACGTGAATTTTTTTGCGGTGGCCTATCTGAGGCTTGGATACACGGCAGTAATAATCGAAGCTTTTATTGTTGCTGTGATTGTTATGCTGTTGAATCTTCTTTACATGAAGCGCTCCATGTTTATTGCGATGCCCGTTGCATTGCTCTTCGTAACTAAAATTGTTGAGCAATCGTTGCCAACGGTTTTGTTAGGTTCTGGTATTTTCTTCATGCTGTTGCTTCTAATGTTGATGGCTTTCTCTAGGGAGTCCAAGAGCAGGACTAGGAGTATAGCTTGAAGAGTCAATTCTTTTCTCGAGTAAGAAGTGTGCTCGTCGGGACTCTAGGGGCCCAGTTGATATCGTTGGGTGTGATGCTGCTTCTGGTAAGGCTGTACTCTCCAGAAGAATTGGGCTCGTTTAACGTTTGGCTTTCATTCGCTACGATAATGGCTGTTTTGGTCACGGGGCGTTATGAGTTGGCGTTGTTCAGCGGTGATACGAATGATGATTCAAAATCGATCATTAAACTGGTCTTGCTGATAACCGTTGCACTGTCGATTTTAGCTACGTTTTTAATCGCAGTTGTGAGTTCGTTTGTTGAGGGAATTCCGCCGATAGTCAAAAGTTACTCCCTTGTCTTGGCTTTTGTTGTCTTTGGGATGGGGGCTAATAAAGGACTCCTTTCGTTATTGGCTTTTCAACAAGCCTTTAACAAACTTGGCGTTGCCAGAATTGCTCTGGCGGGCGCTGTCGCGGTGGCACAGGTGGTGGCTGGTTATTTCGCGTTGGGAGTCAGCGGCCTAATCTACGGCCAAGCGGTTGGTGTGCTATTGGCTACGCTGTTAGTATTTTTTTGGTTTGATCGCTCTTGGCTAAAAGCATGTTTTAGCGAAAGTATTGGTTCTGTAAGAAGCGTCGCGTACAGATACAGGGACTTTCCAAAGTTCTCGCTGCCCGCTGATCTGATCAACACCATTGCCAGCCAATTACCTGTCATCTTGATAGCCTCCCGATTTGGCGCGGAGGCTGCAGGTTGGTTCGCACTAACAATAAAAATGATGGGGGCACCCATTACTCTGCTTGCTACTTCAGTCCTGGATGTGTTCAAAGAGCAAGCTGCTCGGGATTACAGGGTTACGGGCTCTTGCCGTTCCGTTTTCTTGCGTACTTTCATTGTCCTCTCCCTATTAGCCTTTCCGCCATTTCTTTTGTTTTGGTGGCTGGGTGAGTGGGCGTTCATGTTTGTATTTGGTACAGAATGGATTGAGTCAGGGAAATATGCAATTTTACTTATTCCCATGTTTTATATGCGTTTTATCGTGAGCCCCCTTAGTTACACTATCTATATTGCCCAACGACAAGGATTGGATCTGATTTGGCAACTGGGGTTACTGGTCATCACGGCGGCATGCTTTCTGCTCGCGAGGGAGGTGACGGAGGCCCTGTGGTGGTACTCGGCAAGCTATGCCATAATGTATGTTATTTATTTTGCGATGTCATATCGTTGTGCTAAGGGAGTTTCCTCATGATTGTAGTGGTCGATTATGGCGTGGGGAATATAGCCTCGGTGCTGAATATGTTGAAGCGAGTTGGGGCGAAGGCCAAGTCCTCGAACCTCGTCGACGATATTGTAAACGCAGAAAAGCTGATTTTGCCCGGTGTTGGTGCGTTTGATGCCGGAATGAAAACCCTGCGTGAGAGCGGTCTCATAGATGTACTTAATCAACAGGTGCTTGTCGCTCGTAAACCTGTGATGGGAGTATGCTTGGGGTCGCAGATGCTGGGGCGTCGTTCTGAGGAGGGTGTCGAGCCAGGGCTAGGCTGGATTGATATGGATATCAAGCGTTTTGAGAAGCGCCCAGAACGAAAAGTGCCTCACATGGGTTGGAGCCATGTCTCCTGTAATTATGAGCATCCATTGGTTCGAGGTCTGACAGAGGAAAGTCGCTATTATTTTGTTCATGGCTATTACATGTGTCCTGACAATGAGCACGACACGCTTCTGACGGCTGATTATGGGCAAAAATTTACGGCTGCGGTCGCCAAAGATAATATTTTCGGTTTTCAGTTCCATCCTGAAAAGAGTCATCGCTTCGGCATGCAGCTTTTCAAGAATTTCGTCGAGTTAATCTGATGCAGAGAAAGCGCGTAATTCCATGTTTGCTGTTAAAGGACAGGGGACTGGTTAAAACGGTGAAGTTTAAGTCTCCGAAATATGTGGGCGACCCTGTTAATGCTATTCGTATTTTCAATGAAAAAGAAGTTGATGAGCTGGTTCTACTGGATATAGAAGCGTCTATATTAGGTCGTGAACCTGACTATGAGCTGTTAGCGGAAGTGGCCGGCGAATGTTTCATGCCTATTTGTTATGGTGGTGGTATTCGTACGCTTGAGCACGCACAACGTGTTTTTGCTTTGGGCGTTGAAAAAATAGCCCTGAATACCGCAGCTTTGGCAGATGTCGAGCTTCTTCGAAAAATAGCTGATCAATTCGGTTCTCAAAGCGTCGTCTGTTCTATCGATTGTAAGAAAAGTTTACTGGGTCGCTATTCGGTCTATTCTCAATCAGGTACGAAAGATACAAAAGTTTCACCAGTCGAGTGGGCAAAGAGGGTCGAGGATGCCGGAGCCGGGGAAATATTCCTGAACTCCATAGACCGCGATGGAACTATGCAAGGGTTTGACATACCGCTCATCAAGTCGGTTGTTGCTGGGGTTCATATACCTGTCGTCGCATGTGGTGGGGCGGGTTCAATAGCTGATCTTAACGAACCCTTTGAAAAAGCGGGCGTGTCGGCGGTCGCAGCGGGAAGTTTTTTTGTTTTTCACGGAAAGCACAAAGCGGTTTTGATAAGTTATCCGGACCTTAATCAGTCCATGTCCGGAAGTAAATAAATTGCTTTTCTTGAATCTTGATGAGTATCTAGAGCCTGCTAGTACCGTCATTATTGATTTGAAAGCGAAAAGTAGTTGTAATGAATTCGAGAGGGAAGACTGTGTATAAAGTATGTTCACGCTGTGTGATGGATGAGACTGACGCGAATATCAAGTTTGACGAGCATGGCGTTTGCAATCATTGTCATAGATTTGATGAGGTACAGTCTCTTCAATTGTTTAGCGGGGTCGACGGAAAGACCCGGCTGCAAAACATTGTGGACAAGATAAAGAAGGAAGGGGCTGGTAAAGAATACGATTGCATTATCGGTTTGAGTGGCGGGGTTGACAGCTCTTATTTGGCTGTAAAGATCAAGGATTTCGGACTGCGTCCATTAGTCGTGCACGTCGATGCAGGTTGGAACAGCGAGCTTGCGGTTAGTAACATTGAGAAAATTATCAAACATTGCGGATACGATCTTCATACCCACGTGATGAACTGGGAGGAGATGCGTGACTTGCAGCTTTCTTATATGAAGGCTGCAGTAGCCAATCAAGACGTTCCTCAAGATCATGCGTTTTTTTCGAGCATGTATCACTTTGCGGTGAAGAATGATATCAAATACATTCTGAGCGGTGGGAATCTTGCAACCGAGGCAGTATTTCCAGATTCTTGGCATGGAAGTGCGATGGATGCTATTAACCTAAAAGACATTCATAGAACGTACGGTTCAAAGCCTTTGCGTGATTATAAGACTATTAGCTTTTTTGAGTATTATTTTTGGTATCCTTTTGCTAAAGGAATGCGAACTGTAAGACCGCTGAACTTTATGGAATATGATAAGCGCGAAGCGGAAAAGTACCTTCAGGAAACAGTGGGGTATAGGTCATATGCTCGCAAGCATGGTGAGTCCATCTTCACCAAGCTGTTTCAGAACTACTATCTCCCTACCAAGTTTGGCTATGACAAGCGTAAGCTGCACTATTCCAGCATGATTCTTTCTGGGCAGATGTCGCGTGAGGAGGCGATTGTTAAGCTTGCGGAGCCTTTATATGCCGCAGATGAACTAGAGAATGATATTGATTATTTCTGTAAAAAAATGCGAGTCAACCGGCAACAGTTCGATGAGTTAATGCAAGCCCCAATCCATGATTACTCTGACTTTAAGAGTTGGGATAAGTTGCAGGCGGTTGCCAAAAAGTCTCAAGTCTTCCTACAGAAGCTTCTGGGACGGCGTCTCAGCGTTTATTCTTAAAGATATAGTAATGGAGACGCCTTTTTGAAAGTGGCACATGTAACTTCAGCTCATACTCGTTTCGATATTCGCATTTTTCAGAAAGAATGCAAGACATTGGCTGCGCATGGTTATGACGTTTCGTTAGTAGTCGCTGATGGTAAGGGCGACGAAAAGGCTGATGGAGTCAATATTGTGGATGTGGGATTCTTGCGTGGACGCTTGAATCGAATGTTCAAAACTACCAAGATGGTTTACAAAAAAGCTGCCTCTCTTCAGGCCGATATTTATCATTTGCACGATCCTGAATTGATTCCAGTCGGGCTGAAATTAAAGAAGCTTGGGAAAATTGTAATTTTTGACTCCCATGAGGATGTTCCTAAGCAAATATTAAGTAAGCCCTATTTGCGCCCGGTCTCGCGCAGAGTTATTTCTTTCCTGTTTTCCGTTTATGAACGTTTCGCCTGTCGTAAGATGGATGGCATTTTGACCGCGACGCCATATATACGAGATAAGTTTTTGTCTATCAATGCGAATGTTGTAGATATTAATAACTTTCCCTTGGTGGGCGAGCTTGCTGCTGATGTCGCATGGGGCGAAAAAAAACAAGAAGTTTGCTATGTGGGCGGGATCACCTCGATCCGAGGTATTCGCGAAGTTGTTGAGGCGATGGGGCTTGTTCATACGGGTTCGCGGCTGAATCTGGTGGGTAATTTTTCTGAGCCCGGTGTTGAGGTTGATGTTAAGAAAAAAAATGGATGGTCTTCCGTTAATCAATGTGGCCAGTTGGGTCGTTCCGAGGTGCGTGATATTTTGGGGCGGTCGGCTGCAGGTTTGGTAACTTTTTATCCGCTGCCCAATCATGTCGATGCCCAACCCAATAAGATGTTCGAGTATATGTCTTCGGGAATCCCAGTTATTGCTTCTAATTTTCCCCTGTGGCGTGAAATTATTGAAGGAAATGACTGTGGGGTTTGTGTAGACCCGCTGAATCCGCAGTCTATTGCCGACGCGATCGATTTTATAATAGAGAACCCTGAACGTGCCGAGCAGATGGGGCGTAACGGTCAGAAGGCCGTCACTGAGCGCTATAACTGGGACGTTGAAGGGCGTCGATTACTGAAATTCTACGCCGGCTTGGCCAAGGGATAATAATATTATGAAACTACTCACGATTATTGGTGCTCGACCTCAGTTTATCAAGGCCAGCGTTGTATCCAAGGCAATTATTGAGCAGGTCGGATTATCCGAAAAAATCATCCATACCGGGCAGCATTTTGATGCCAATATGTCGGAGATTTTTTTTGATCAACTGGGTATTCCTAGACCGGATTTTCAATTAGATATCCATGGCGGTTCGCATGGTGAAATGACTGGCCGAATGCTGATGGAAATTGAGCGGGTCATGATTCAGGAGAAGCCGGATCGGGTGCTGGTTTACGGTGATACGAACTCAACCCTGGCGGGTGCTTTGGCAGCGGCCAAGCTTCATATTCCGGTGGCCCATATTGAAGCCGGCCTGAGGAGTTTTAACATGCGCATGCCCGAGGAGATCAATCGTATTTTGACTGATCAGATGAGTGATCTTCTCTTTTGCCCTACGCAAACTGCGATTAATAATCTGGCTAAGGAAGGCTTTTCGGAAAAGCCTGTAAAAATATGGAATTCGGGCGATGTCATGCAGGACAGCGCTATGTTCTTTGCTCGTCGTGCATCTAAGCCGGAGGGTTTCAATCTTTCCGACGGTTTTGTCCTGGCAACACTGCATAGAGCGGAAAATACCGATGACCCTGTTAGGTTGAAGTCTATCGTTGATGCACTGAATACTATTCATAATACAGTGGCACCGGTTGTATTACCTTTGCATCCTCGTACCCGGAACATGATCGAAAAGACAGGTCTCGCATTGGAAGTCAATCTGATTGATCCAGTCGGGTACCTGGAGATGATCTGGCTCCTTCAACGCTGTGGTTTGGTATTAACTGATAGCGGTGGTGTCCAGAAGGAGGCTTTTTTCTTTTCAAAACCTTGTGTAACCATGCGCGACCAAACCGAATGGGTAGAGCTCGTTGAGTCTGGGGCGAATGTGTTGTGCGGGGCGGACTCTGGTTTAATTACTGCTGCAGTACGTGATGGTATCAATCGCACCGTGCATGACAACGAGAACTTATACGGTGGTGGGCAGGCGGCGTCATTCATAGCTGATTGTCTTTCTCACTCATGAGCTGTCATGAGTTAGATAAGCGCTTATGGTCGTGTTGGGAAGCACAATGAATATTTGGTATATCAACCCTTATGCTGGCGGCCCTGGAGTCGGGCGCTATTGGCGCTCCTTTTATCTGGCGAACGCATGGCAGGCTCAGGGACATGATGTGGAGATAATCACGCCTGGCTATCACCATTTGATGGACGATGACTCAGGGAAGGCGGGGTGCCAGGTCCTGGAAGGCGTTTCATATAATTTTGTTCCAGCTCCTAAATATAAAGGAAATGGCCTGGGGCGATTTTTGTCCATGTTGTGTTTCGGCTTTTTTCTATTCTTTTTTCTTCTGCGCTTGGGGTTGAAGAAAAGGCCGGATCTGGTTTTGTATTCTTCTGCACATCCCTTTGGCTACCCTGCTGCCTTTCTATGTGCAAAATTATTCAGATCGAAGATTCTATTTGAGGTTAGGGATATCTGGCCTTTGAGTTTGGTGGAAATTGCTGGATTCAATAAATTCCACCCCGTCGTTGTGGTTTTGTCGCTTATTGAGAGGTTCGCATATTTTTCAGCGGATGCTGTGATTTCCCTTTTGCCGGGTGCCAAACAGCACATGGTGTCACGGGGAATGAAACCGGGGAAGTTTCGATACGTTCCTAATGGTTTTTCGCTTAATGATGTAAATGCAAGCGGTGAGTCTCAGGGCTCTAATTTATTAGATGACCTGACGAGATTTAAATCGCAAGGCGATTTTTTGTTTTTTTACGCCGGCGCCTTGGGGGAACCCAATGCGATGCACCTGTTTTTGGATGCGCTGCATTTTTTTGAGGTTCCAGAGGGGGTGTCAGTAAAATTTATCATCGTTGGTAAGGGGGAGCAAAGCGCTGAGCTTAATGCTCGCTGTCGTAAACTCGGTTACGACTTTGTTCTTTTTTACCCGCAGGTCGATAAAGCAGAGATCCAGCAAGCTCTTCGTGTTGTCGATGCCGGGTTTTTTGTTATGCATGACCTGCCTATTTACAGATTCGGTGTGAGTTTAAACAAACTATATGATTACATGGCTGCCGGGGTCCCTGTCATTGCTTCTTATAATGCCTTTAATGATCCAATAAAAGAGGCTGGTTGCGGCATGTCCGTGGTTCCCGATCAACCTGAGCAGCTTGCACATACGTTCCAGGAAATGTTGTTACTTGATGGGACTGTTTTGCGTGAGATGGGCGCGAAAGGTCGCCTTTTCCTTGAGGCTAATTTTGAGTATACGTCTCTGGCTCGGCGGATTCTGGAAAATTGATTAAGGTGCATTGCATGCAGTTGGTTACCGGGGCGTCAGGTTATATAGGTAGTTTGCTTTGTAAGGTTCTGAAGGAGCGAGGCTACGCCGTAAAGGGCATAGGTCGTAGCTCCATGACTCCGTCACAAGATTTTGACTATGTTTGCCTGGATCTTGAAAATGACCCTTTGGACGGGGTATGCCTTGGTGTCGAGACAATCGTACATCTTGCGGGAAGGGCACATATTCTGAATGACAAGGAAGAGGATCCTCTTTCGGCGTTCAGGCGTGCGAATGTGAACGCGACTCTTCGCTTAGCCAGAGAGGCAATGCGGGGGGGGGTCAAGAGGTTTGTTTTTATCAGTTCAATTGGTGTCAGCGCCACTGAGACAAAGAATTCAAAGGTTTCAGAGTTGAGTGGCAATAACCCAAGTACGCCGTATGCGCTTTCAAAATTTGAAGCTGAAGAGGCGTTAAAAGCGCTGGTCAAAGATTCCTCCATGGAGCTGGTTATTATCCGCCCACCCTTGGTCTATGGCGGGAGTGCTCCTGGAAACTTTCACCGCTTGCTAAAGATTGTTCGACTCGGTATGCCACTTCCCTTCTTGGCAGCCAATAATCAACGTAGCATGATAGCGCTGGATAATCTTATTGACTTTATCGTGCATTGTATTAAGCATCCTGCTGCGGCCGGGGAGCTATTTTTGATTTCCGATGGAACGGATGTCTCTACTGTAGATATTGTGCGTACCATTGCCAATGGTATGGGGCGTAAACCTCGCTTGATTTATGTACCCGTTGGAGTCATTCGTGTGGCGGCGAAGCTATTAGGGCGAGAGAATATGTTTTCCCAATTGTTTGGTTCTTTGGTTATCGATTCCCGCAAGGCGCATCAGCTGCTTGGCTGGACCCCACCGCTTGGAACAACTGAAGCGTTATCCAAGGCCGGCGCGGATTATATGACCCTTTCATCAAAAAAAGGTCGAGTTTGAATTCATGGCAATTTTTTTTGTAGTGTTTGTAGTGTTTTTTGTTTCGTTGGTCTTAACCGGTGGCTTGCGACGTTACGCTTTGGCGCGAAGCCTGATGGATGTTCCGAACGCACGAAGTTCTCATTCGGTTCCAACCCCTCGCGGTGGTGGGGTGGCGATCGTATTAGGATTTCTATCGGTGTTGCCGATCCTGGCTTTTCTTGGGGGGCTTAGTTGGACATTCACCTGGGCCTTGTTGGGGGCGGGATCAGGTATAGCGCTTTTGGGCTTTCTCGACGACCATGGCCACATCGCGGCACGCTGGAGATTGCTGGGACATTTCCTCGGTGCTATCTGGGCGCTTTTTTGGCTGGGTGGCTTGCCTGCATTGGAGCTGTTTGGTTTCGTATTGGATTTGGGCTGGCTAGGGCATGTGCTCGCGGCGATTTATCTGGTTTGGATGCTTAATCTTTATAACTTCATGGACGGGATCGACGGAATCGCCAGCGTCGAGGCTATTTGTGCTTGTCTTGGAGCCTGCCTGCTCTATTGGTTGGGAGGTTTTGAAAACCTGATCTTGGCTCCGCTGGTACTAGCGATGGCTGTAGCGGGGTTCCTGTATTGGAATTTTCCTCCCGCCCGTATCTTCATGGGCGATGCGGGTAGTGGATTTCTTGGCATTATCCTGGGGGTGCTGTCGCTGCAGGCGGCTTGGAGTTCACCTAAGCTGCTGTGGGTCTGGCTGATTTTGCTGGGGGTCTTTATTGTCGATGCAACCCTTACATTGTTACGGCGCCTGCTACGTGGAGATAAGGTCTACGAGGCTCATCGCAGCCATGCCTATCAATTCGCTTCCCGTCATTATGGCGGCCACCTGCCCGTTACACTGGTAGTGACGGCAATCAATCTGTTCTGGCTGCTGCCTTTGGCAGCTTGTGTCGTGTTGTGGAACATGGATGGAGCATTGGCTTTAATATTGGCTTACGTGCCACTGCTCGTGCTGGCGGTCAGGTTTCACGCCGGTGAGCTTGAGAAAGCCTGATTTCGCTGTAGGGTTCGCGTTTTTCGTTTATCGATTGTCCAACGGACGAAGATGTAACTGCGTGTATCGAAAATGGATTGGATTTAGGAGCTGGCCGAGGTGCGTGAAGGGTTTATGGACAAATTGAGAACCGTCCTGCTGGGGCTGCCAAGACGCCACAAGCGCGCTATCCAGGTGGCCACTGATGTCGTTCTGGTCTGGGTCGCCTTATGGCTGGCGTTCGTCGTGCGGCTGGGGGTCGAGGCTTTGGCCAGTCCGATCGAAACACATCTTTGGCTTTTTGCCTCCGCGCCACTGATTGCCATCCCGATTTTCATCCGTTTTGGCATGTATCGCGCCGTCATGCGTTATTTCGGTAACGATGCGCTGATTACCATTTGCAAGGCTGTCAGCCTTTCGGCCTTGCTGCTGGCTCTTGTGGTGTATTGGTACAGCAATCATAAGACCGTAGTGCCACGCTCTATCATTTTTAACTACTGGTGGTTGAGCCTGATCATGATTGGCGGGCTGCGTCTGGTGATGCGGCAGTATTTTCTCGGGGATTGGTTTACCGCAGCCCAGCATGTGCCGTTTACCAGTCGTGACGATGGCCTGCCCAAGGTCGCTATTTATGGTGCTGGGGCCGCCGGTAACCAACTCGTTGCTGCATTGCGCATGGGGCGAGTGATGCGGCCGGTCGCGTTCATCGACGATGACAGTAGCATCGCCGATAGAGTCATTGCAGGGTTGCAGGTCTATCAACCTAAACACATTCAAAAAATGATTGATTCCACCGGTGCGCAAGAGATTTTGCTTGCTGTTCCGTCCTCCTCGCGAGGTCGCCGGCGAGAGATATTGACGTTGCTTGAAGGTTTTCCGCTGCATGTGCGTAGCGTCCCCGGCTTCATGGACCTGGCCAGCGGCCGGGTCAAAGTCGACGACATCCAGGAAGTCGATATCGCGGATCTCCTTGGGCGTGATCCAGTACCCGCACAGGCTGATTTGCTTGAGCATTGCGTCGCGGGACAGTCGGTTTTAGTGACAGGGGCGGGTGGTTCGATCGGCTCCGAGCTTTGTCGGCAAATCCTTGCTCTCAAGCCAACCACGCTGCTGTTATTCGAACATAGCGAATTCAATCTCTATAGCATTTTGTCCGAACTGGAGCCTCGAATTGCTCGTGAGTCACTGTCGGTTCGATTATTACCTATCCTCGGATCGGTGCGGGATCAGGACAAGTTGCTGGACGTGATGAAGACATGGAATGTCGATACGGTCTATCACGCAGCCGCTTATAAACATGTGCCGATGGTGGAGCATAATATTGCCGAAGGCGTTTTGAACAATGTGATCGGCACGCTGAATACTGCGCAAGCCGCGCTTCAGGCAGGTGTATCGAATTTTGTATTGATTTCGACGGATAAGGCCGTACGTCCAACCAATGTGATGGGCAGTACCAAGCGCCTTGCCGAACTGACCTTGCAAGCCCTTAGCCGTGAATTGGCGCCTGTGCTGTTTGGCGACAACGCCAACGTATCACGTGTCAACAAAACCCGTTTTACGATGGTCCGTTTCGGTAATGTACTGGGGTCATCCGGTTCGGTTATTCCACTGTTTCATAAACAGATCAAATCAGGTGGACCATTAACCGTTACCCATCCGAAGATCACACGTTATTTCATGACGATCCCTGAGGCCGCTCAACTGGTCATTCAAGCGGGCTCTATGGGGCTGGGTGGGGATGTGTTTGTGCTGGATATGGGCGAGCCGGTGAAGATTGTCGAGCTGGCGGAAAAAATGATTCACTTATCTGGCTTGAGTGTGCGTTCGGAGAAAAACCCTCAAGGCGATATTTCAATCGAGTTCACAGGGTTGCGTCCTGGCGAGAAGCTCTACGAGGAGTTGCTGATCGGCGACAACGTTGTCGCAACCTCCCATCCGATGATCATGAGTGCCAACGAAGATCATCTGCCGTGGGATGTGCTTAAGGCGAGGTTGGCTGAACTGCTGACCGCCATCGAGCATGATGACTACTCGAGAGTCCGTCAGTTGCTGCGGGACACGGTCAGTGGGTACGCCCCTGACGGGGAAATTGTCGACTGGATCTATCAACAACGTCGTCTTGAGCCTTGACGAAGTGTGTATGCCCAGGGCCTGGTATCAGACCCTGGGCATCTTAAGCTAATTGTTAATCCAGCTTTCTTGCGACAGTTAAGTTCTCCAGGTTGAAAGCTTCATCGTCCTTTGACTTTTTCTCTTGCCAGGAATATTTTTTCTTTAGCTTCAATAGCGGCTTTTCAAAGAATATATAACTTAATGGGGCGACTACAAAAGTTAGCCATAAGCCGATGTCCACGCTGGGCGGAAAAACATGTTTTGTTCGATATGGGCCGTTACCTGTAAAAATGCCTTGCCATACATACAAGCCGTAGCTGATGACTCCAACGGCTGCTAAAGGTTTGAGTTCAAGTAGCTTCACCAGCAGAGAGTCCTGATTGTGATAGATATATAGAACTAAGGCGCCTACCGAGACAAGCCAGGCAGCTTCCGTTTTTATGAAGGCCGGTGCAGTGAGTCCAGCTAATATCGAGATGAGTAATATTCCCGATGTGGCCGTATTTGTGAAAATGCTCTTGACCTTTTCAATGTTGCAAACAAAGGCAACCAGGCAGCCGACTAAAATCGGCAACATTGCCGGAAAAGTCCACCGGCTCAAATAATAGAGCGTTGTAGGTTCATAAAGACTGGTTCCGAAATAAAGGCAGCCGAGGACCAGCAGCGAAATCGTCGTGATCGCGGTTCGTTTGCCAAAAGCAAAAACTATTGGCCAGAATAAATAAAAATGTTCTTCAACGGACAGAGACCAGAAGTGTGACATTGCAGAAAACGCGCACGCCTTGGGGGCGAAGTTTATGGTGTATGTCAATGCGTAGGGATAAATGCAATTGGTTATTCCGGCTTTTTCCGTTACATCCATGATTATCAGGAAGAAAATAGCCAGATAATAGAGTGGGCATATACGTAGGGCACGTCGTTTTATAAAGGAAAAGATGTCGACTCTTCCAGTAGTCTCTTTCTCTTTAATGAGCAAAAAGGTTATCAGGAAGCCAGATAGAACAAAGAAGGTGCTGACACCTACATGAGAACTCAAAACTGACAGGAAGGCAGGGTTCGTGATCCCTACCTATGACAGGCCAGATGACCGCGTGGGACATAATAACAAGTAGGACCGAAATGCCACGCAGACCGTCAAGTCCCTATATCTTTAAACTCATCACGTTCCCAAAAATTAAAAGCGCGGCAAGTTTGCCGTATGGTCACGATGCGCGCAACCGCCAAGGTCGCTTCCCTGGGGCTTCCAGTTTTTAGCCCGATATTCAGGGTCATAAGGATGCCGCCGACCACGACGTCACCTCGATGGATTCGCGCCCTTTCTTACGCTTTCTGTAACATTCTGATTTTTGACAAGCTATCTTCATCGCCTAAGTTTGAGAGGCAGCTTCGGAAAAGCTGCTTCTCTCTTAACGATGTCATGGAGCGTCATTTATATGCGTACAGGCTATTTCTACTCTCTGGTTTTTGCCTTTCTCACCAGCGCCTCGATTGCTGCTATCGCCGCCCCAGTGGTCAAGCCTGAGGTGGTCGCTACGCCGCAAGCAGTGGAGCAGCCAGCCAAAACGCAGAGTACCAAGGTGGATTTAAACGGGGCGGATGCTGCCACGCTGCAGCGCGAGCTGTCAGGAATAGGGAAGGGCAAGGCCGAGGCGATTGTTGCGTATCGGGAGAATAATGGGCCGTTCTCTTCGGTGGAGGAGCTGTTGGAGGTCAAGGGGATTGGCAAGGCGATTCTCGACAGGAACCGTGACAAACTGGAAGTGAATTGATTTTGTGAGTGAAGAAGGCCGGTCGTATTGACTGGCCTTTTTGCTGTCTGGCGGATGCACATTTTTGGACGCATTCTGGAGGCATTCAGCCGTTGGCATAAATAATGATTACCTACAGCCAACCGATTGTTCAACAATCCGAGGCCTTTCTTCCATGATCCATACACTTTCCTTGGCCGACCAGATCACTCTGGAGCTACGCGCCGACATCATCGGTGGCCGCTTGCTGCCAGGCATCGCGCTGGTGGAGAACAACCTGGTCTCGGCCTACAACGCCTCGCGCAACACCATCCGTGAAGCCTTACACCGCCTGGGCCAGGAAGGGTTGCCCCGTTACGTGCGCAACAAAGGGGTGATGGTCCGCAGGTTAGGTGTCGATGACGTGCGAGATCTGTTCAAGGTCCGTCGCACTCTGGAGCTGCAAGCCATCATGGGCAGTCAGCCACTGCGCGAGTATCAATCTGACCGGATGCTCGAAGCCCTCGAAGCGACGGATTTGGCTCGGGAGCGTGAAGACTGGCGTTCGGTCGGCACCCATGGCCTGGCCTTTCATCAGCACATCGTGGGCTTGATGCGCAGTCCGTTGCTGGATGAGTTTTTCACCAATGTGGTTGCACAACTGCGCCTGGTGTTCAGCTCCGCGCCCGATGAGGCGTGTTTTCAGGCTCCGTGGTTGGCCCGTGACCGGTACATCCATGATTCGCTGGCCGAGGGCGACAAGCTTGCGGCTCACGAAGCCATGGGTCTTTACCTCGACGATTCCGAGCAACTGCTTTTGCAGTTGCTGGCTCCCACCCATCACCAATGATCAAGGACCTGCGCCATGTACAAAGACTACCCAGCCGCCTACCAGGTCAGCAAAGGTTCTGCCCTGCAGGTGGATAAACCTTTCTACGAACGAATTCGCGCGCAGCAGGAAAAGCGCACCCTGATCGAACAGTTCGAGGTGCCGATCCGTACCGGTCGCGCCTGGCACGTGCCGGCCGGGCATGTGTTCCGCGTCACGACGCCAGTGGGCCCGCAGGTGGGGGACTTCAATGTCTGGAACGCCCACGATCCGCGGGAGCGCCTGTGGGCGGCGCGTACGCGCCAGCTTCAGGGCGCCCACGTCAGCACCCATGATCGATTGTGGTCGAACCTGCCATTCCTGCGACCCTTGGTGACCATCACCGATGACAGCCTGGCCGGCTATGGCATCGACGAGCATGGCGGACGACTGCACGATCTGCTGGGTACGCGCTGTGATCCGTATGTGAACAGGATGCTGACCGGCGAGGATTTCCATCATCACTGCCATTCGAACCTGACTCGTGCGGTGTTGCCCCACGGCCTGACGGAGTTCGATGTGCACGATGTACTGAATATTTTCCAGTGCACGGGGCTTAACCATGACGACATGTACTTCATGAAGGCCTGTCCGGCGCAGAAGGGTGATTACCTGGAATTCTTTGCCGAGATCGATCTGTTGTGTGCTTTGTCCACCTGCCCGGGGGGTGACCTGTCGCTGGCCATGTGGGGGCCGGATGCACAGGATCCCCTCAGCGTCTGCCGTCCGTTGGGGGTGGAGATCTATCGGTTGGAGGATTCATTGCTGCAGGGCTGGAGCCAGCCTGAGCGGGCGGCGTACAACGGGATGCATGGCTTGCACATCGCCAAGGCGGATTGGGAAAAGTAGCGCGGCAGGCGCGGCAATACACTGCCCTCTGTGGCGAGGGGATTTATCTCCGCTGGGCTGCGAAGCAGCCCCTCTAAAAAGCCCCCCAGTGGATCAGACACACCCGGTGGCAGGTTTGGGGGCTGCTACGCAGCCCAGCGGGGATAAATCCCCTCGCCACAGAGGCTCTATTCATTTCGGACTCAACGATCCTTGGCCTCCTTCGCATCCATTTCCGCATTGCGCTCGGCAACACGCTTGCGCTGCTCGTCCGTCAATTCGACCTTGTTGGCGGTGTCGCGCAGCATCATCAGACCACCAACGATCGAGCCGATTGCAACAATCAGAATCAACCAGGCATACCAGGGCATAGGGCTCTCCTTGAGGGTGCGATGGGCGGACGAACATTCGCCAATCCATCGCACCTACCACTTATGAGCGAAGGTTGTTCGCAGTGGTTCAATACTACGCCCGTTCGGCTGGCTTCACCTCAAAGCCCGGTCAGCATCGCATCGGCGGGCGCATCTGCGCGCAATTGTGCGGTGAGGATGAAGTAGACGAAGCCCACCGCCATGAAGCCGAGGAAGATCAGCCCGATCAGTGCGTTGAACCAGGCCATCGCCACCAGGCAGACCACCGCCAGCACCAGGGCGATTCCCGGCACGATAGGATAACCTGGTGCGCGGAAAGTACGTTCCAGATTGGGTTCGGTTTTACGCAATTTGAACAGGCTGAGCATGCTCATGATGTACATGACGATGGCACCGAACACGGCCATGGTGATCATTGCCGCGGTCAGGGTCATGCCGCCGAGGTTGATCAGGCCGTCGCTGTAGATCGCGGCAATGCCGATCAGTCCACCGGCGATGATCGCCCGGTGCGGGGTCTGGAAGCGTGACAGTTTGGCCAGGGAGGCGGGCAGGTAGCCGGCGCGGGCCAGGGCGAAGAACTGTCGCGAGTAGCCCAGGATGATCCCGTGGAAACTCGCCACCAGGCCGAAGAGGCCGATCCAGACCAGCATGTGCAGCCAGCCGGAGCTTTCGCCGACCACGGTTTTCATGGCTTGGGGCAGGGGATCGTTGATGTTTGACAGGGTGCGCCAATCGCCGACGCCGCCAGCAAAGAACATCACACCCATCGCCAGGAACACCAGGGTCAGGATGCCGCTGATGTAGGCCTTGGGAATCGTGCGTTTCGGGTCCTTGGCTTCTTCGGCGGCCATGGCCGCGCCTTCGATGGCCAGGAAGAACCAGATGGCGAAGGGAATCGCGGCGAACATGCCGGCAATGGCTGGCGCGCCGAACACATCGGAACCGGCCCAGCCGTTCAGGGCAAAGCTGCTGAAACTGAACGCCGGGGCCACGACCCCCATGAACACCAGCAGTTCGGCCACCGCCAGGACGCAAACAATCAACTCGAACGTCGCCGCCAATTTGACCCCGAGGATGTTCAGGCCCATGAACACGATATAGGCACCCACCGCTGCGTGTTTCGGGTCCAGGGCCGGGAACTGCACGTTCAGGTAGGCGCCGATGGCCAGGGCAATGGCCGGCGGCGCGAAGACGAATTCGATCAGCGTCGCCAGCCCTGCAATCAATCCTCCTTTCTCGCCGAAGGCGCGACGGCTGTAGGCAAAAGGCCCGCCGGCATGGGGAATGGCGGTGGTCAGCTCGGTGAAACTGAAAATGAAGCAGGTGTACATGGCCGCCACCATGAAGGATGTCACCAGGAAACCTAGCGTTCCGGCCACGCCCCAGCCATAGCTCCAGCCGAAATACTCGCCGGAAATCACCAGGCCGACGGCAATGCCCCATAAATGCAGGGTGCCCAGGGTGGGTTTGAGTTGTGTGTTCATCAGTGGCTCCCCTCGATCCATAGCAAAAGCGCTGGAGAGGGGCAGTGCAGTGGGCGTGCCAGTGTGGCGGGGGCGGTCGTAATGGGTGAAATCGTGTCGTATCGGGGATGTTCGCTGCCGGATGGCCTGGTTTTGTGCCCCAGTTCAGAGCGTCGGCGCCTGTCCGGGCCTCATCGCGAGCAAGCTCGCTCCCACAGGGTGGACACAGATTCTGTATTCACGACCGATCAAAATGTGGGAGCGAGCTTGCTCGCGATAGGGCGGCCGAGCCAACCAATCCCTCATTTTTTACACTTTCTTTATCCCCCAAGCCCTCTCTCGATCTCGTTCCTTTACAGCCTCCCTGCCGACAATCACTCCACACACGGCACGACGCCGTACCACGGAGAAATCCCATGAGTGTTCTGGACGGGGTGTCGCTGCTGCTGGCAGTGGCGCTGTTCATTTATCTGCTGGTTGCGCTGTTGCGCGCCGATCGGAACTAGGAGCGGCTATGCACGGTTATGACTACGGGCTGATCCTCGCCTTTTTCGCCCTGGTGCTGATTCCGGCACCGTTTCTGGGGCGTTTTTACTTCCGGGTGATGGAAGGCCAGCGCACCTGGCTTTCTCCGATCCTTGGCCCGGTGGAGCGCGGTTGCTATCGCCTGGCCGGTGTCGATTCCAGCGCTGAGCAGAGCTGGCAGAAATACACCCTGGCCATGCTCGCGTTCAACCTGGCGGGTTTTGTGTTGCTGTTTGCAGTTCTGCTGCTGCAGGGCCATCTGCCCCTCAATACCGAGCAACTGCCCGGCATGGAGTGGACCCAGGCCTTCAACACGGCCGTGAGTTTCATGACCAACACCAACTGGCAGTCCTACAGCGGCGAAGCGTCCCTGAGCTACCTGAGCCAGATGGTCGGCCTGACCGTGCAGAACTTCGTCAGCGCCGCCACCGGCCTGGCCGTGCTGGTGGCACTGTGTCGCGGAATCGGGCGCAAGTCCGCCACGACGCTGGGTAACTTCTGGGTCGACATGACTCGCGCCACCCTCTACGGGCTGTTGCCGCTGTGCCTGCTGCTGGCGTTGTTCCTGGTCTGGCAGGGTGTGCCGCAGACCTTCGCGTACTATGTGCACGGGGTCACGATGCAGGGCGCCGACCAAGTCATCCCGCTGGGGCCGGCCGCCAGCCAGATCGCGATCAAGCAATTGGGTACCAACGGCGGCGGTTTCTTCGGCGTCAACTCGGCCCACCCGTTCGAAAACCCGACGGCCTGGAGCAATCTGTTTGAACTCGCGTCAATCATCCTGATTCCCGCCGCGCTGGTGTTCACCTTCGGCCATTACGTCAAGGACCTGCGTCAGAGCCGCGCGATCATCGCCTGCATGCTGGCGCTCTTCCTGATCGGTGGCGCGACGTCGCTGTGGGCCGAATACCAGCCCAACCCGGCCCTGAACAACCCTGCCGTCGAACAGACCGCGCCGCTGGAGGGTAAGGAAACGCGCTTTGGCACCACCGCCACGGTGCTGTGGTCGGTGACGACCACGGCAGCGTCCAACGGCTCGGTCAACGCCATGCATGACAGTCTCAACCCGCTCAGTGGCATGGTATCGCTGGTGAACATGATGGTCGGCGAGGTGATCTTCGGCGGCGTCGGGGCCGGGCTCTACGGCATGCTATTGAACGTGTTGATCGCTGTGTTCCTGGCCGGCTTGATGATCGGTCGCACCCCGGAATACCTGGGTAAGAAGCTGGGGGCCCGAGAGGTGCAACTGTTGGTGGCAACCCTGCTGGTGATGCCCGTCAGCGTGCTGGTGCTGGGTGCCGTCGCCGCGAGCCTGCCCGGGCCTGCCGCAGCGGTGAGCAACCCGGGTGCCCACGGTTTCAGCCAGTTGTTGTACGCCTACACCTCGGCTGGAGCGAACAACGGTTCGGCATTCGGCGGGTTCGGCGCCAACACACCTTTCCACAACCTGATGCTGGGCCTGGGCATGTTGATCGGCCGGTTCGGCTACATCCTGCCGGTGCTGGCATTGGCTGGCAGCCTGGCCTTGAAGAAGAGCGCGCCGATTGGCCAGAACAGCTTTCCCACCCACGGCCCGCTGTTCGTGACCTTGTTGACCGTGACCATCCTGCTGGTGGGCGGCTTGACCTTCCTGCCGACCCTGGCGCTGGGGCCGATTGCCGAACACCTGAGCATGGGCTTCTGAGGACCTGATGATGAATATGCCGATGAGCAAAACCGTCGCCGCCAAGGTGCCGGAACAACCGAAGACCCACCTGTCGGCCCTCTGGCGGCCAGCGTTGGTGCAAGCCTTCGTCAAGCTCGATCCTCGCCAGTTGCACCGGGCCCCGGTGATGCTGGTGGTGGAACTGACCGCGATCCTCACCACCGTGTTGTGCTTCATTCCCGACACTACGGTGCCGACGTTCGTCGCCGCGCAGATTGCGCTGTGGCTGTGGTTCACCGTGCTGTTCGCCAACTTTGCCGAAGCCTTGGCCGAAGGGCGCGGCAAGGCCAGGGCCGACAGCCTCAAGGCCGGCAGCGAAGGCCTCAATGCACGTCGCCAGACCGCCAGCGGCTTTGAAATCATCCCCGCCACCCGTCTGCGCAAAGGCGACGTGGTGCGCGTCGAGGCCGGCGACATGATCCCCGGCGACGGTGAGGTGATTGAAGGCATCGCTGCGGTCAACGAGGCGGCGATCACCGGCGAATCGGCGCCGGTCATCCGCGAGTCCGGCGGCGATCGCTCGGCCGTCACCGGCAATACGCGGCTGGTCTCCGACTGGCTGCTGATACGCATCACCAGCAATCCCGGCGAGTCCACCCTGGACCGCATGATCGCTTTGGTGGAAGGCGCCAAGCGCCAGAAAACGCCGAACGAGGTGGCGCTGGATATCCTGCTGATCGGTCTGACGCTGATCTTCCTGTTGGTGGTGGTGACGCTGCAACCGTTCGCCCATTTCGCCAACGCCAGCCTGCCGCTGGTGTTTCTGGTGGCGCTGTTGGTCACCTTGATTCCCACCACCATCGGCGGGCTGCTGTCGGCCATCGGCATCGCCGGGATGGACCGGTTGGTGCGCCTGAACGTGATCGCCAAGTCCGGCCGTGCGGTCGAGGCGGCGGGAGACGTGCATGTGCTGATGCTGGACAAGACCGGCACCATCACCTTTGGCAATCGGCGTTGTACGGCGGTCTATGCCGCCCCAGGTGTGAGTGCCAAGGAGCTGGCCGAAGGCGCGTTGTTCGCCTCGTTGGCCGATGACACGGCCGAGGGCAAGTCCATCGTCGAGTACCTGCGAGGTTTGCACCCACAGCCCGAGCCGGGCGTCGACGCATTGACGGCCGTGCCGTTCAGTGCCGAAACCCGTCTGTCCGGGGTCGACTATCAGGGGCGCGTCTACCGTAAGGGCGCTGTGGATTCCTTGCTGGATTTCATCGGCCTTGCACGCAATGAATTGCCGCCGGCCCTGGCGCGGGAGGTCGACAAGATCGCCCAGAGCGGCGGTACGCCGTTGCTGGTGTGCGTGGACGGCAAGCTGCTCGGCGCTATCCATCTCAAGGACGTGGTCAAGCCCGGTATCCGTGAGCGTTTTGCCGAGCTGCGCAAGCTGGGGATTCGCACGGTGATGGTCACCGGCGACAACCCGCTGACTGCCGCCGCGATTGCTGCCGAGGCCGGTGTCGACGACGTGCTGGCGGAGGCCACGCCGGAGAAAAAACTGGCGCGTATCCGTCACGAGCAAAATGACGGTCGGTTGGTTGCCATGTGCGGCGACGGCGCGAACGACGCCCCGGCCCTGGCCCAGGCCGATGTCGGCATGGCGATGAACGACGGCACCCAGGCCGCGCGGGAAGCGGCCAACATGGTCGACCTCGACAGCGACCCGACCAAATTGCTGGACGTGGTGCAGATCGGCAAGGAGCTGTTGGTGACCCGTGGGGCGCTGACCACCTTTTCCATCGCCAACGACATCGCCAAGTATTTCGCCATCCTGCCGGCATTGTTCGCGTCGATTTATCCACAGCTCGGCGTGCTGAACGTGATGCACCTGAGCAGCCCGCAGAGCGCGATTTTGTCGGCCATTGTCTTCAACGCCTTGATCATCGTCGTGCTCATCCCTCTGGCCCTGCGCGGCGTGCGCGTGCAAGCGGCAAGCGCGGCGGCGCTGTTGCGGCGCAATCTGTTGATCTATGGCCTGGGCGGGATCCTGGTGCCGTTCGTGGGGATCAAGGCGATCGATATGTTGCTGACGGCGTTGGGGCTGGTTTGACGTAGTTATCGAGATGCACCGCTGACCTTGTGGCGAGGGGATTTATCCCCGTCGGGCTGCGCAGCAGCCCCCAAGCCTGATACCTCAGTGTGTCAGGCAAAACGAGAACGACTGTTTTTGGGGCTGCTGCGCAGCCCAGCGGGGATAAATCCCCTCATCACAAATGTGTTTTCAAACCGAGGATATTTGGATGTCCACTCTGATTCGCCCGGCCTTGAGCCTGTTATTGCTGATGAGCCTGATCACCGGTGTCGCCTACCCACTGGTGGTCACCGGCGTGGCGCAAGTCGCCTTTCCCGTCCAAGCCAACGGCAGCCTGATCGTCGATGCCGCCGGCAAGGTCCGTGGCTCGACGCTGATCGCCCAGGACTTCACCGGCGATGCCTGGTTTCATCCACGGCCATCGGCCGGTGCCTTCGCCACGGTCGCCAGCGGCGCCAGCAATTTCTCCCCGAGCAATCCGGCCCTGGCCACTCGGGTGATCGATGACGCCCGCAAACTTCAGGTGCCGGGTCAGGGCCCGGTGCCACTGGCATTGCTGACCACCTCCGGCAGCGGGCTGGATCCGCACTTGCCTCCGGCGGCAATTGCCTATCAACTGGCGCGTGTCGCCGCCGCGCGCAACCTGCCGGCCTCGACCTTGCAGCAATTGCTCGACGACAATATCGAGCAACCCCTGGTGGGCCCACCGGTGGTGAATGTGCTGGCGCTGAACCTGGCCCTGGAAAAACTGTAGAACCTGTGGGAGCGAGCTTGCTCGCGATGAGGGTGTATCAGTCTCCCTCAATGTTGGCTGACCTACCGCTATCGCGAGCAAGCTCGCTCCCACAGGGGGGCTGAACCTATCCGAAACAAGAGAATCCCCAGCATGAGCGACTCCGGCCGCGCCGACGCACTGTTAGCCAATCTGCCCCGTAACGGCCGTGGTCGGCTCAAGGTCTTCCTGGGCGCGGCCCCCGGTGTCGGCAAGACCTACGCCATGCTGCAAGCGGCTCACACCCAACTGCGCCAAGGCGTGACGGTCATCGCCGGGGTGGTGGAGACCCACGGTCGCAGTGAAACCGAAGCGCTGCTCGGCGGCCTGGCGCAGCAGCCGTTGGTGCGCTCGGAATATCGTGGCGTGATGCTCGAGGAAATGGATCTCGATGGCTTGCTCGCCGCCCGTCCGCACTTGGTCCTGGTGGATGAACTGGCCCACAGCAACGCCCCCGGCAGCCGCCATGCCAAGCGTTGGCAGGACATTCAGGAATTGCTCGCGGCGGGCATCGACGTCTACACCACGGTCAATGTCCAGCATCTGGAAAGCCTCAACGACCAAGTGCGCGGCATCACTGGCGTGCAGGTGCGCGAGACGTTGCCGGACTGGGTCCTGCAGGAAGCCGATGAACTGCTGCTGATCGACCTGCCACCCCGTGAGCTGCTGGAGCGTCTGCGCGATGGCAAGGTCTACGTGCCGGAGCAGGCCCGGGCGGCGATCGATGCGTTTTTCTCCCAGACCAACCTGACCGCGTTGCGTGAGCTGGCGATGCAGACCGCCGCCGCCCAGGTCGACAATGACCTCGCCCTGGGCTATCGACAACTGGGCCAGGCCGCGCCGGCGGTGCGCGGACGCTTGCTGGTGGGGGTGGACGGTGATGTGCGGGCTGAACGCCTGGTGCGCCATGCCAGCCGCGTCGCCCAGCGTCGGCATTTGCCGTGGAGCCTGGTGCACGTGGACAACGGCAGCGCCCGTGACGAGGCCTCGCGCCAGCGCCTGCAGAATGCCCAGCAACTGGCTGAACGCCTCGGCGGCGAAGTGGTGCTGCTGCGGGCCGGCGAAGTGGCCAGGACGCTGATCCAGCACGCCAGCGAACGTCGCGCCACGCTGGTGCTGGTGGGCCAGTCTCGGCCGCGCCTGCGCCGACGGCTGTTTGGCGGCGGCCTCGCTTCGCGCCTGCTGCGCGATGCCCGGGGCCTGGAAATCAACGTGTTGGACAGCGATGAGCAACCGCGTCCCGCCCGCGTGCACTCAGGCGCCGTCCAGACCAGGTTCGATTACGTGCTGGCGTTGCTGGCGACCGTGGTGGCCAGCGCATTGGCCTGGGGAATCTCGGGATTGCTGGCGTTGCCCAATATCTCCCTGGTGTTCCTGATGGCGGTGTTGCTGGTGGCCGTACGCAGCAGCCTCGGCCCGGCGCTGGCCTGCGCGGCACTGTCGTTCCTGGCCTATGATTTCCTGTTCATTCCGCCGAATTTTTCCCTGACCATCCAGCGCGAAGAAGACGTGCTGACGCTGGTGTTTTTCCTGCTCATGGCGGCCCTGACCGGCAACCTGGCCGCTCGTCAGCGCCGCCAGTTGCAGGCCCTGCGCGACACCCAGCAGGAAACCGGCGAACTGCTGGACCTGTCTCGCAAACTCACTGCCGCCACCGACCGCCAGGCCGTGATCAGCGCCGCCGCGCAGCACCTCAATGGTTGGCACGACTTGCAGCTATGCCTGCTCAACCGCGACAGCCAGGGCGGTTGGAAGGTCGAAAGCGGTGAGCCGTTGACCCTCACCGAGGCTGAGCGTGCGGCGGCCGACTGGTCCTGGCAGCACGATCAGTCGGCCGGCGCCGGCACCGGGACACTGCCCTCCGGGCGTTGGTGGTGGTGGCCGTTGTCGGCGGAAGGCGGGCCGCTGGCCTTGCTGGGCGTCTGCCCGAAAGAAGGCCAACCCCTGAGTGGTCAGCGTCGCCGTTTGCTGGCGGCCCTCAGTCAGCCATTGGCCCAGGCACTGGCTCGGGCGCAACTGGCCCAGGACCTTGAAGCGGCGCGACTGCACGGCGAAACCGAGCAACTGCGCAGCGCTTTGCTGGCGTCCGTGTCCCACGATCTGCGCACACCGCTGACCGCCATGCGCGGCAGCATCGACAGCCTGTTGGCGCTGGGGGAGGCGATCCCGCTGGCCGATCGTCGCGAGCTGCTCGAAGGCACCCGCGATGAAGCCGAGCGGTTGGATCGCTACATCCAGAACTTGCTGGACATGACTCGTCTGGGCCACGGCGCCCTGAAACTGGCGCGAGACTGGGTGGCGCCAGCCGACATCGTTGGCAGTGCGCTGAATCGCCTGCGAGCGGTGCTGGCGCCCCTGGCGCTCACGGTCGAGGTGCCCGCTGAATTGCCCTTGCTGTATGTGCATGCGGCGTTGATCGAGCAGGCCCTGGTGAACGTGCTGGAGAACGCGGCGCGGTTCTCGCCAGCCCAAGGACGCCTGCTGCTGAGCGCCGGGGCGACCGGCAATGAGATATTTTTTGCCGTGGCCGATGAAGGCCCCGGGATCCCTGAAGACGAGCGAGAGAAAATCTTCGATATGTTCTATACCGCCGCGCGCGGTGATCGGGGCGGGCAGGGCACAGGGTTGGGATTGGCGATCTGCCAGGGCATGGTCGGTGCCCACGGCGGGCGAATCAGCGTGGCCGATGGCCTCGACGGACGCGGCACCTGCATCACGTTGCACTTGCCGTTGCAGGCGCAACCGGGCATGGACGATGAAGCTTGAGCCTGGCTGAGATACTCTCTTGTCACTTGCGTGCCTTTCCACCAGATTGCAACGAACGAACCCCATGAGCCAGACCGCGACCCTTTTGGTCATCGATGACGAACCGCAGATCCGCAAATTCTTGCGCATCAGCTTGAGCTCCCAAGGCTACAAGGTGCTGGAAGCCGGCACCGGCGCCGAAGGGCTTGCCCACGCGGCGCTGAACAAGCCCGATCTGCTGGTGCTCGACCTGGGCCTGCCGGACATGGACGGCCAACAGGTGTTGCGCGAGTTTCGCCAATGGTCGACGGTGCCGGTGCTCGTGCTCTCGGTGCGGGCCAGCGAAGCGCAGAAAGTCGAGGCGTTGGACAACGGTGCCAACGATTACGTGACCAAGCCGTTCGGCATCCAGGAATTCCTCGCCCGCATCCGCGCCTTGTTGCGCCAGGCCCCGGCCGGCGAGCTACAGGAAGCCGCGCTGAAGTTCGGCCCGCTGACGGTGGACCTGGCCTATCGACGGGTGTTGCTGGACGGCACCGAAGTGGCCCTGACCCGTAAGGAATACGCCGTCCTGGCTCAATTGGCACGGCACCCGGGGCGGGTCATCACCCAGCAGCAACTGCTCAAGGACATCTGGGGGCCGACCCACACCGAAGACAGTCACTACCTGCGGATCGTGGTCGGTCACCTGCGTCAGAAGCTGGCCGACGACCCGACCCGACCGCGGTTCATCGTGACCGAGGCGGGGGTTGGGTATCGGCTGTTGGGGGAGGGTGCTGTTTAGCCACAAAATTTCAAGCCGGCACTGTTGTGGCGAGGGGATTTATCCCCGCTGGGCTGCGAAGCAGCCCCAAAAAGCTTCAGACATGATTTTTACCTGACACACCGCGTGTTCAGGTTTTAGGACTGCTTCGCAGCCCTGAGGGGATAAATCCCCTCGCCACAGGAGGCCTGTGATCACATTCAATTCTGTTCACGCTCATAGCGATCCAGGGTATCGCTGGCAATCTCCCGTCCCAGGGCGATCAACTCCGGCGCTTTGTAGAATTCGAAAAAACGGCACACCCGCTTCGGCACGTTGATCAGCACATCCGGCGGGTAACCGGCGATCTTGTATTGGGCCAGCGAGGTCTGCATCACTTCGAAGCTCTGGTTGATCAAGTCCAGCAACGAAGCCGGGCCGACGTTATCGATGATGAATGAGCCGGTGGCGGATTTCGGTGCGCCTTCGTTCTCTGGCGCGGCAGCCGGTTGTTGGCCCTCGGGCTCGGCCGAGTCGATCCATGGGTTGATCTCGGCGGCCTCGGCCTTCAAGGCTTCCTGTTCCAGCAGCAACAACTGCTCGGCCTGCTTGCGGCGAAACGGCAGGCGCGAGCCCAGGGAACTGACCAGGGTGTCGAAGCGGCGCCTGAACGCGGCGGGGCGCGGGATCACCGGTAACCGGTACTGTTTCTGGTTGGTGGCGTTGAGGTTGACCGCGATGATCAAGTCGCAGTGGCTAGACACCACCGGCACGATCGGCAACGGATTGAGCAGGCCGCCATCCACCAGCATGCGATTGCCTTGCATCACGGGTGTGAACAGGCTGGGAATCGCCGCCGAGGCGCGCATGGCCTGGTGCAGGCAGCCTTCCTGGAACCAGATTTCCTGCTGGTTGGTCAGGTCGGTTGCGACGGCGGTGTAGGGGATGCGCAACTCTTCAATGTTGAGTTCGCCGACGATCTTGCGGATTTGCCCAAAGACCTTCTCGCCGCGGATCGCTCCCAGGCGAAAACTGACGTCCACCAGGCGCAGGACATCCAGGTAATCCAGGCTTTCGATCCAGTTGCGATACTCATCGAGCTTGCCCGCCGCATAGATCCCACCCACGACAGCCCCCATGGAACAGCCAGCGATGCAGGCAATGTCGTAGCCACGTCGTTCGATTTCTTCGATCACCCCGATATGGGCATAGCCCCGGGCGCCACCCGAGCCCAATACCAATGCGACACGTTTTGTCATGACCCGGCCTCTTGTCGAACAGACTTCAACAATGCACTCATCGACGGCTCGGCTCAATCGTTGTGGCGCAGACGTCGTTTTTTGACACGCTGCGACGGCATTTGCGTATGCTCGGCCACACTTGAATTTACGCGGTCAAGCAAGGCACTTTTCGCCGTTGCCACCGTCTTAACAGCACGACTGTTGACCTGACCTGAGGTGTTACTGATGAAAGCCCGGATCCGCCTGCCCTTGGTGGCATCTTTAATGATTTTGGCCCTGGCCGGTTGCGCAGGCAAAACCGCTTACCGCGACAGTTGTGGCAGCCAGCTCGACAGCGCCTGGCGTGAATTGGACCTGGCCAAGGCCGAAGGCTTTGCCGGCACCGTCAGCTACTCCAAGGCCTTGTCCCTGCTGACGGGCGCCAAGACCCAGCAGCAATTCGAAGCCTTCGAAGGCTGCTCCAAGAAAGCCGAGAAGGCGCGTTTCTACATCCGCGAATCCCGCGCGGGACGATAAAGGTAGCAGCCAGTTTCAAGGGACAAGCTGCAAGAGAATGCTACACCGCTCCTCACTTGCAGCTTGAAGCTTGAAACTCGACGCTGCGTATGGAGTACGCCCCATGATCGATCGGCTGGTGGCCCGCATATTGGGCCTGGAAGTCCGTCTGTTGGCCTGTCAGGCCCGCTTGAATGCCCACACCGACAGCGAAGCGCTGCATGACCTGCGGACCACGGTACGCCGTTTGCGCAGCCTGCTTCGTCCGCTGCGTGGGTTGCCCGGCGTCGAACAACTGGAAACGGCGGCTTCGGCGGTGGGCACCCTGACCACGCCCCTGCGCGACCGGGAAGTGTTGGCGGCCTACCTTGAACAACATGGCCTGGCCGAGGCGGCGAGGCGACGCCAGATACAAATGGCCGATGCCTATCCCGCCGTGGCCGCGAGTGTTGAACTGGCCCAGTTGCTGATGATGCTCGATGCCTTCCCACGTTTCATTCGCGCCGCCCAGCGTGAGGGGCTGCTGAAGGGCTTGCGTAAACGCATCGAAAAGCGCTTGGACAAACAGTGGAAGAAACTCGGCGAAGCCCTGCGTGATCCCGCCCATGACCGTCACCGGTTGCGCCTGCTGATCAAGCGCGTGCGCTACGCAATCGAAGCTTACCCTGAGCTCGACCGCCTGCCCGAAGCCGCCATGCCACGGCTCAAGTCCGCCCAGGGCGCGCTGGGTGACTGGCACGATTGCTGGCAATGGCTGGCCAGGGCTCAGGAAGAAACCGATCTGCAAGCTTGCGTGCCCACCTGGCACGCCACGATGGAAAAGGCCGAGGCCAAGTCCGACAAGGTGCTCGACAAGCTGATTGCCAGTTGCTTCGAAAAATCCTGAATTCCCCATTCCCCCTGTGGGACCTCCCTCTTGTGGGCTGGGGGGGATTCAGGATCCTCGGCTTTTCTGTCAGCCTCTTTGGCCGGAATGAGCCCTGTGCCGCCCTGCCTGGGCTGGTTAAGATGCCGTCATCCTTTTCCCCCGTTTTCGAGGTCGTCATGCGCTTTTCCGAGTTGATCGATGCCGTGCGCCGGCAGCCAGGTGCGGTGACCATCGCGCCGGAGTGGGGCCAGGGCCGGGCCACTTTTGGCGGGTTGGTGGCGGCGCTGCAATATGAGGCGATGCGTGCCCAAGTGCCGGCGGATCGCCCGGTGCGTTCCCTGGCGATTACCTTCGTCGGCCCGGTCGAGCCCGACGTGCCGGTCAGTTTCGAAGTCGACGTGTTGCGAGAAGGCAAGGCGGTAAGCCAAGTGTTGGGGCGCGCGGTGCAGAACGGTCAGGTGGTGACCGTGGTGCAAGGCAGCTTTGGTGCCTCGCGCTCGTCCGTGGTGGCGGTGCTGGCCGATCCCGCACCGGAATTCAAGAGCGTGGAGCAATCCCAGGAGCTGCCTTACGTCAAGGGCATGACCCCGGAGTTCATGCGGCACCTGGCGATGCGCTGGAGCGTCGGCGGCGTGCCATTCAGCGGCAATAAATCCCGGAGCATGGGCGGTTGGGTGCGCTTGCGCGGCGATGTGCAGGAGGAGCCGCTGAACGAAAGCCATATCCTGGCCTTGGTGGACGCCTGGCCCCCGGCGTTGTTGCCTCACCTCTCGCAAATGGCCCCGGGCAGCACGCTCACGTGGACCATCGAGTTCGTCCAGCCGCTGCTGGACCTCACGACCCTGGACTGGTGCAAGTACCTGGCCGAGATCGAACATGCCCAAGACGGCTATGGCCATATTGCCGCGAAGTTCTGGAGCGCCGATGGCCGCTTGATCGCTCTGAGTCGGCAGACGGTAACGATCTTCGGGTAAGGCCGCTTCGGCTAAGGTTTACGGTGGTGACGGTGGCGATCACGCCAGGCGCGCCACCAGCCACCGCTGAAAAAGAACCGCGGAAAAGTCAGGAACTGCTCCACCAACAGGCGTGACACGGTATCCTTGCGATCGCTGAACGGCTCGGAGGCCTGGGCCTCCAGGCTGTGTCCGTGACGCTGCAAGCCGAGTGCCGCGAGCAGGCCGATGACGCCGATGGCGATGTCCCCCAGACTCAAGCTGAACACGCCCGTCACAATCAGCAGAAACGCGATGATGAACAGCGGCACGGCAATCAGGTGCAACACCAGGTTGGTGGGGTGGCGATGATTGTCGGGGTAGGCGCGCCATTGCCAGGCTGGAAGATTGGGGTGACGTTTGCCCATGATGCTATTCCTCGATTCGTGTGCACTTATGCTTGAAGAATAGGTGCCGACCAGGGCGCCTGCGAATCGAGGTTGGTTATCGGGGCGATAGAGTTTCAAAGGTTATATTTGAGTTGACTGTACTGGCCTCTTCGCGAGCGAGCTCCCACATGGGGTCTGTCGGGTTAACAAACTTTTTTGTCCGACTCGATCCCATGTGGGAGCGAGCTTGCTCGCGAAGGCCTCCTCAAAGTTTGAGCTGCCCGATCGCCTTGCTCAACTCGCCCGCCAACGTTGCCAATTCATCGCTGGTGGTGGCTGAGTCGACGGTCTGGCGCACGGTGTTTTCGGTCACGTCGCGAATGCTCACCACCGCCCGGTTCATTTCCTCGGCGACGTGGCTTTGCTGCTCGGCCGCGACCGCGATCTGGGTGTTGCTCTCGCGCATTTGGGCCACCGCTGCGGTGATCTGAGCCAGCGCGTCGCCGGCCTCGCGGGCCTGTTGCACGCAATCGTCGGCCTTGAGCGAACTCTCCTGCATGAAGTCCACCGCGTCCCGGGTCCCGGCTTGCAAGGCCGCGACCATGACGGTGATTTCATCCGTGGAGGCCTGTACCCGTTTGGCCAGGTTGCGCACCTCGTCGGCCACCACGGCAAAACCTCGGCCCATTTCCCCGGCCCGCGCCGCTTCGATGGCCGCGTTCAGGGCCAGCAGATTGGTTTGCTCGGCGATGCTGTGGATCACATTGACCACGCCGTTGATCTTCTGACTGTCTTCGGCCAGGCGCTGGATCATTTCGGCAGTCTGCTGCACCCCCGACGACAATCCGGTGATCGACAGTTGCACCCGACCGACCACTTCGTGACCGTTGCCGGCCAGGGTGTCGGCGGTTTTCGACAGGTCGCGGGTGGCGCCGGCGTGTTGGGCGATGTGATAAACCGTGGCGGACATTTCGTTGATCGCCGTGGCTGCCTGATCGGTTTCGCTTTGTTGGCCGAGCATGCCGTGGCGAACATCGTTCATGCTCGACGCCAGGCGCGCCGCACCACTGTCCAGCTGCCGGGCAGTGCTGGCGACGGTGTCGACCACCCGTTGATAACCGGCCTGCATGGCGTTGAACGCCGCCGCCATCTGGCCCACTTCGTCCTCGCAGGCCAGAGGCACGCGGGCGGACAGGTCACCGGTTTTTTCCACATGCAGCATCACGTCTTTGAGCGTGTTGAGCTGGCTGAGCAAAAAGCGGATCAGTAGCTGCGAGGCGCCCAACATTGCCAGCATCAACACGAACACGGCCATGGCGTATTGCCTAAAGCGTTCAGCGAACACTTGGCTCAGGCTTACACCTCGGGCCAACACCGCGAGTGACTGTCCGTCATCTCGACGGATCACTTGGGCACCCAGCAACGGATCGTCGCCAAGCAACGGCCCGGCATCGAGTTCGACCCAGCCATCGACCTGAGCCAGCGAAGGTAACGGCCGTTCGTTGAACACCGGGACCTGGTCGCGCTGGAATGCCAAGAGACCGTCAGCCCTGGGCAAGGGTTGCCCGGCAGGCCAGGCCTTGAGCACTTGTGCTTGGACCTGGGCGTTTGCCTGGGCTGCGTGGTTGCGCGCCTGCTGTTCGAGGTGCACCGCGTAGAGCACCAGCAGCAAGGTGGTGATAAAGGCGACCGCATTGACCGCCCAGAATTTGTATTTCAACGAGATATTGCTAAGCCAGGCACCCATGGAAGGTCTTCTCTGATAGCGGAAACAGCATTGGCAAGGTGCCATTATTCTGCCGCTATTCAGGTGTCGGGATTTTGATGTGGGTCAACAGAGGTCTAACAGACAACGAAGTCCTCTTGTGGGAGCGAGCTTGCTCGCGATAGCGGTGTGTCAGTCAGCCAATGTGCAGGCTGATACGCCACTATCGCGAGCAAGCTCGCTCCCACAGGGATTTGCAGGGGTCAGGAGATCGTGGGCAACCCAAAGAACGTCCGGGCGCAGGCGCTGCTGTGGGCTGCCAGGTCTTCCCGGGTTTCGCCCCGGTGCAAGGCCACTTCGCGCAGGACTTCCGTCAGGTAGGCCGGCTCGTTGCGTCCGTTCTTGGGTTTGGGCCGCAGCGTGCGGGGTAGCAGGTAGGGCGCGTCGCTTTCGAGCATCAGCCGGCCACGGGGTATTTCGCGCACCAATGGGTGCAGGTGCGTGCCCCGGCGTTCGTCGCAGATCCAGCCAGTGATACCAATATGCAGGTCGAGATCGAGGTAGCTGAACAACGCCTTTTTTTCCCCGGTGAAGCAGTGCACCACGGCCGCTGGCAATTGATCGCGAAACTCCCGGAGGATGTCCAGCAAGCGCTGGTCGGCGTCGCGCTCATGCAGGAAGACCGGTAATTGCAACTGGGCCGCCAGGGCGAGGTGTTCCTCCAGGACCTTTTCCTGCTGGGGGCGGGGCGAGAAGTCTCGGTTGAAATCCAGCCCGCATTCACCCACCGCGCGCACGCGGCTGTGCATCAGCAGGTCCTTGAGGTGCCGGGCGCTGTCGGCGGTCCACTCGCTGGCGCTGTGGGGGTGAATGCCGGCGGTGGAAAACAGTCGTTCCCCGGTCTCGTCGAGGTGTTGGCACAACTCCAGGGCCTGTTCGCTGCCCTCGATGCTGGTGCCGGTCAAGACCAGTTGGCAGACCCCGGATGCATAGGCGCGCTCAAGCACCGCCTGGTATTTGTCGGTGAAACTGGGGTTGGTCAGGTTGACGCCGATATCGATGAGTTGCATGGTGCTACCTCGGCCCAAAGGCCGGAAAGCATATCAGAGCTGTAGATTTATAAGAAAAGCCAAGAACTACAACGAGTTGAGGCTGTCTGTTAAGGCCGCGAGACACATAGGGTTGGTATAAATGCCATCACTGTGCCAGTCTTCCGCACTTTTTCAGCGCCCCAGGCGCTCTGTTTCTGTCGACTCAGCCTCGTTTTTCACGGAGGCGGTCCGCAGTGTTCCTTCCGGAGAGTGGATGACACGTCCCCAGGTATTGTTACTGTTGTGTTGTTCGCTGCTGTTGCCGATACCGGCCGAAGCCCGGCTGCCCGGGCCGGTGCAAGCGGCGGCGCCGGGCACGGTGCGCGACCTGGCGCAGATCCGCAGCAGCCGTGTGTTGAAGGTTTTGGTCAACCAGAGCCGCAACAGCTCCGGTGAAGTCCAGGGGCAACCCATTGGCGTCGAATACCATCGGCTGCGCGCCTTCGAGCAATACCTCAACGGCCACGCCCGGGACGGCCAGGAAATTACCCTCAAGATCATTCCCAAGGCCAAGGACCAATTGCTCGGTGCCTTGCAGCGCGGGGAGGGCGACCTCGTCGCGCCGGGCGAGCTGCTCGAACCTCAGGCCGGCCATGCCGTCAGCGCCAGCAATCCGATCCGTACCGACGTGCCTTTGCTGTTGGTGGGCATCAAGGGGGAGAAGCGTTACACGCGTGTGGAGCAACTTTCCGGCAAGACACTGGCCCTGCCCAACGGCAGTGCGGCCGGGGATGCCGTGAGCCAGATCAACCAGAAACTGGCGCTGCTCAAGCTGCCGCCAGTGAAGATCGAATGGGTCGATCCTACCCTGGCTGTGGAAGATGTCCTGGAGATGGTCCAGGGCGGGATTTTCCATTTGACCATCGTCGAGCAACCTATTGCCGAGCGCTGGAGCAAGATCCTGCCCAAGCTGCGCTTCGACCGCCAGGTGCTGATTGGCGAGCCGGGTGACGAGTATTGGTTCGTTCGCCGTGACGCCGCCATGCTGCGGGCGAGCATCGACCGGTTCCTGGTGACCTACAAGGTGCCCTCCAACCAGGACGCGGCGTTTCTGCGCATCTACCGGCGTTTGTATCAGGTCCACTATCCGCTGGCCCGGGCCAACCGCCAACGCCTGGAAAACTTGCGTCCGGTGCTGCAAAAGCATGCCGATGCCCAGGGCATGGACTGGCTCAACCTGGCGGCCCTGGCGTTCAAGGAATCGGCCCTGCAACCCAATGCGCGCAGCGGTGCAGGCCCCACCGGCCTGATGCAGATCACTCCGGCGGCAGCCCAGCGGGTCGGGGTCGATAACATCCAGAACGTGGACGCCAATGTGCAGGCCGGCGCCAAGTACCTGGCCCTCATTCGTCGCAAGTTCTTTGCCAGCCCCAAGCTCAACGAGCGCGAGCGCATGGCCTTCGTCCTGGCGGCCTACAACATGGGCCCCGAGCGCGTCCAAGGCATGCGAGCCGAGGCCCGGCGACGGGGGCTGAACCCCAACCAATGGTTTTTCCAGGTCGAACGCATTGCCATGGAGCAGGTAGGAATGGGCGCCGTCAGCTATGTTAATAGTGTGAATAAGTACTATCTGGCGTTTGATCGTGAACGGGAGTCCTTGGAACCGAAGGAGCAAAAGGTTGCATTGCGTAAGTGATCGAATAAATTGATTGGTATTACGGATTTTTTCCGCTTTTAACATGAATTTTATTGATTAATATAGCGGCCAACTCTCTACTACTCCCAAGGAATGACCTTATGAGCACTCTCATCAACAAAGTTCTGTTCACCCGCGCCGGCTATGGGTTGACTGTCCTGCGCATCGCCGTCGGTGTCATCTTTGCCGCCCACGGCTCACAGAAACTCTTTGGCCTGTTTGGTGGCTACGGCCTGGCAGGCACGGCGCAGTGGATGGAAAGCATCGGTCTGACCCCGGGCTATGTGATGGCGACGCTGGCGGGCGGTACGGAGTTTTTCGCCGGGCTGGCGCTGATCGTCGGTCTGCTGGCGCGTCCTGCGGCACTTGGCCTGGCCTTCCTGTCGCTGGTGGCGATTTTCTCCGTGCACATCGGTAACGGCTTGTTCATGGCCAACAACGGTTATGAGTTCGCCCTGGCCTTGCTGGCGGGCAGTATTGCCGTGCTGATCGAAGGGGCGGGCAAGCTGTCGGTCGATCGCGCCATCGCGGGTTGAGTGCACGGTTGGAACCCGAGGCCCGTCTTGTACGGGCCTTTTTTTAGGTTCTTCACGGATTACCGGGAAAGACGCTCTTGATCTTCATGAAAAAGAATTCGCTATCCCGGTAACCGTACGCCATCCGCTTGATGACCTTTATTCGATTGTTTATTCCTTCCAACTGACCGGTGTGCATCGGCCAGCGAACCCGGCTCACGATGCCCCGCCAGTAACCCTTTAGCCGTTTGGCGAACTGGATCAGAGCTGGTATTTCGCTTTCATGCGCATGGCGCAGCCATTGCTTCCAGGCCGATCGCCAACCCCAGGCAGTACTCGGGGTCCAGAGTGTTTTGAGTTCAGCCTTCATCAAGTAGACCGTCATCAACGCTTGGTTGG
>NZ_FMUZ01000025.1:0-91689 GCF_900101575.1 Pseudomonas sp. NFACC37-1
GACATCAAGAGAGCGGTAGCCTTTTTTAGGATTTCAGCTTCCATCTCCATGCGCTTGATCTTGGCTTTTAGCTCCTGGATCTGGCGCTGATCGTCAGTAATCGCCTTGGTGCCTTTAACTGGCTGGCCCTCGCGTTCCTTACGAACCTGATCAACCCAGCGCCGTAAAGCGGTGGGTCCGATGTCCAGCGATGCACAAACTTCTGGTACCGGGCAGTTATCATCAAGCACCATGCTGGCAGCATGCAGCTTGAACTCGCGGGTATAGACCTTTCTTTCGTTCATGGAACCTCCAAGTTGGCGAAATCATATCGCCCTTAAGAGGTGTCCGGAATTATTAGGCCAGTTCAGCTTGCTCGCGATGGGGCCGGTACATTCGACATCATCCTTAACAGACCCACCGCTATCGCGAGCTAATCCAGCGGCCCCAGCACCTGTCGATAGCTTTCGGCCCCCTGAGGCGTCTGGCGAGTCAGGCTGACTTCGATGCCTGTCGGATTTTCCTGGCGGTTGCCGCTGAGTTTGCGCCAGCCTTTTTCCGTGTCCCAGTACCGCAGGCCGGCGTCGCTGACGTCACTGAGCACGGCCACGCCCGGGCCGGGTGCGGGCAGGGGGTAACGGTTGCGGGCCTGGCCTTGGGCGCGGTAAAGCGTGTCACCCTTGAGCCACCAGCGCACCCGTTGCAGCTCGCCTTCCTGGGTCGCCGCCACGCGGATCACATCCAGGCGAAAGCCCCGACCTTCGGTGCTGCGCACGGTAAGGGCGGGCGGTGCGGTCGAGGGCTGGTCGTCGACGCCGGGTTTGACCGGTTCACTCAGCTCGATGCTGGCGCGCAGGGCCACGTCGCGCTCCAGTTGGTTCAACACCCGCAGCAGCGCTTCGGTCTGCTCGGTACTGGCCTGCAAATGGCTGTCGGCACGGGTCACGCTGTCCAGCCCGCGCCAGGCGATCAGGCTGACCACCGCCATCAGCAGGATCGCCACCATCACCTCCAGCAAGGTGAAGCCTTTCTCCCGGGCGCTCATTGGAGTTGCACCCGCCCGGCGGCACTGCGTTGCACAGTGAGACTGTTCTGGCCGTCCGACAAGCGGATCTGCAAGGGTTCGCCGATCCATTCGGCATTCAACACGACCCGCTGCCTGGGTTCCACGCGCACTTCCATCGACGGACTTTGCCAGCGACGTCGGCGCAGTTGCGGGTCGTCCTCGAAGCGATCGACCCCGGTGCCCCGGTCCGCGCGGCGACTGAAGCCAAAGCCCTTGGCATCCCAGCGCCAGGTAATCGGCCGCCCGTCGCTGCGTGCTTCGGTCTGGGCCAGTTGCAACAGCTGCACCAGCCGTTCGCCATCCTGGCGCAGCAACCTCAACGGGTCCGGCTTGATGCTCAAGCTCACGGCGGCACTGGCGATGCCGATGACCACCAGCACCACCATCAATTCGATCAGGGTAAAACCGCGTTGCTTGCCGAGGTTCATGTGCGCTCCTTTGCGTGAGCGTCATCCTGCACGGTGAAGATGATAGGGATGTGAAATAAAACGGAGAGAATTGACGCGTACGCTGCAAGTTGGAATCAAAAAAAGGAGATTCAGGCCATGGCGTTCATCGAACGTGTGTCCCCGGCGCAAATCGTCCAGGTCGTGGGCTTGTTGGCGGCGTTGGCCGGGGTGGCGACCTGGTCTTCGCTGCTGCTCACGTCGGCCGAGTCGCGCACGCCGGACGTCGCTCCGCAGCGCATGGCCGAGCGTTCCGATAACCCGGCGTTGCAATGGTTCTCCAACCAGCCGGCACCGGTGGACATCAAGGTCAGCGGCGTGCTGGCCGGTACCCACGCCGCCGTGGCGATCCTCAGCCTCAACGACGGGCCGCCGCGCAGTTTCCTGGTGGGTGAACGCGTGGCCCAGGGCGTACGGCTGGTGGCGATCGAGGCGCAGGCGGTGGTCATCGAACGTGGCAATGAGCAGACCCGGCTGGCCCTGGCCCGGTTGCCGGATTCGGTGAGTTTGCCCTCGCTAACCCGCTGAAGCCCTTGTGGCGAGGGGATTTATCCCCGCTGGGCTGCGCAGCAGCCCCAAATGGCAGAATGCATTAGGCCTGGCATTTGATGAGGATGATTATTAGGGCTGCTTCGCAGCCCAGCGGGGATAAATCCCCTCGCCACAGAGGATGTGTTAATCCATACCATTCAAGGTTTGTCCCGGCTGACCAACGTCTCCAGCCGAGCCAACGGTGGTGCTTCGCGACTGCGGTCCGACACGCTCAGTTGAACCTGCAGCAACCGGCCGTTTTCCGCCGGGCGCAGGGTCTGTTCGCAGCGCAGCAGCAAGCGCCCCTGGTCGCACTCGAACACTTCGGAACCCTGGGCAAAACGGCCTTCCAGGCGCAACTGCGCCAGTTGGCTGCGAGCGGCCAGCAGGGCGATGGATTTGTCCCGCAGCAGGCCGTTGCTCTGGGTCATCACCGCCGCCACGCGCACGGCGGCCGACATGGCCACGGCGATGATCGCCAGGGCCACCAGCACTTCGATCAGGGTGAAGCCGGCTTGCGGAGCAGGGCGTGGCATGGCGCGGGCTCGGGTGCGAGGGCAGCCTCAAGGGTAGCCGGCGTTCGTGACCGATTGACGACGCAAGCTCCTGAGCAATTTCAATATCACTGACATATTTTCTTGCAACACTGCGCCTCGAATCGAATCCAGCGAAGGACCGTCGAGATGCAGATCGCCCGTTACAACGCCCGTTCCCAAGGCCCTCGCGGGCAGCGGGGTTTCACTCTGATCGAAATCATGGTCGTGGTGGTGATCCTCGGCATCCTGGCGGCGATGGTGGTGCCCAAGGTCCTCGACCGTCCCGACCAGGCGCGGGCAACGGCGGCGAAACAGGACATTGGTGGCCTGATGCAAGCCTTGAAGCTGTATCGCCTGGATCACGGCAGTTACCCGAGCATGAACCAGGGTCTCAAGGTGCTGGTGGAGAAACCGGCCGATGCGAAGAACGGCACCTGGCGCTCCTACCTCGAGCGCCTGCCCAACGACCCATGGGGCCGCCCCTACAACTACCTCAACCCCGGTGCCAACGGCGAAGTCGATATCTTTTCCCTGGGGGCCGACGGCCAGCCTGATGGCGACGGCGTGAATGCCGACATTGGCTCCTGGCAGCTGTAAGGGCCGTGATGCGAACGGATTCGCCCCTCGCGGCGAAGCAGCGCGGCATGGCGGTGATCAGTGCCTTGCTGATCGCCGCCGTGGTGGCGGTCATCGCCGGCGGCATGCTGACCCGCCAGACCTTGTTCACTCGCAGCCTGGAGGCCGAGCAGTTGCGCGTCCAGGGCACGGCGCGATTGCAGGGCGGTCTGCAACTGAGTCGCCAGTTGCTCCGGGATGCCCGGCAGCGCGATCCACTGACGCGCTTCGGCCAACCCTGGGCCAAACCCATCGTGATACCGGGTTCAGGCCAGATCGACACACCCTTCGAAGGCCAGTTGGAAGATGAGCAAGGCAAGTTCAACCTGCGCAACCTAGTCGCCAATGAGCGGGTGGACGAGGAACAAGTGCGCGCCTTCGAACGCCTGTGCCTGCAGTTGGGCGTGGCCGCGACGGTCCGCACGCGTATCGTCGACAGGGTGGTCGAGGCCTATCCGCGCCTGTTGAATCCGCAGCGGGTGGACCAGGCGCCAAAGGCCAATACCTTCAACAGCGGGCGCGAAACGTCGCCCCAGGCCGACAACACGCCGCTGGCCCCGACGCGGCCGATGCTGCGCACCTTGCAAGACTTGCGCAGCGTCAAAGGCGTCACCACGCGGTTACTGGACACACTGGCGCCTTACGTGACGATCCTGCCCGCCAACACCTGGCTCAATGGCAACACCGCCAGTGCCCCGGTGCTGGCCGCCTACGTGCCTGGGCTGTCGCTGCAACGGGCCGAGGCACTGGTCAGGGAGCGCGACGGCGGCCACTGGTTTATCAACCGCGGGGATTTCGTCAATCGCCTGCGCATGCCGGAGCTGGAGACCGCCAGCGTCAAGGTCGGCATCACCAGCGACTGGTTCCGCCTGCGGGGCCAGGCGCGCAGTGGTCAGCGGCGGGTCGAACTGGAGGCTTTGCTGCAACGCACCGAGGACCGCTTGCCCCAGGTGATCTGGTCAAGGGTGGGGGTATGACGCGCTTGCGTATCGCCCTGGCGCCGCTGGGCAGCCTGGACCTCGACAGCCCGCTGGCGTTTGCCTGGCTGGATCGCCAGGGCCAGGTCCGCGAGCAAGGCCGCAGCAGCCTTCGGGCGTTGGGCCAGCGTGGTAAAAACCTTTCGGTGGAGTGTTTCCTTCATCCCCGCGACAGCGTGTTGACCCGCCTGGAGTTGCCACTGTTGCCGGCGGCCAAGATCACCGCAGCGGTGACGTGCGCGGCCCAAGCCCTGATGCTCGGCGCCAGCGAACACATGCAGGTGGCCCATGGCCCGCGTGACATTGACGGGCAGGTGCAGATCGCCTGGCTGGACCGTGAATCCCTCGCCAATCTCGGGCGGCTAGTGCACCAGGCCGGCATGAAACTGCGCGGCCTCTACCCGGCGGCCTACGCCTTGCCGGTGCTGTCGGGGCCGGTGGCTTGCATCGAGGACGACCATCTGCTGGTGCGCCATGGCCTGCAGCACGCCGTGGTGCAACCGTTGCAGGAGGAGGCGCTGGACGAGTGGCTACTGGAAACGGGGGGTGGGCTGCACTGGATCGGCGCCGCGCCGCCACAATCTTCCCTCGACACCTTGGCGGAAGGCCAACGCTGGACTGGCCCCGCTCCGGGCTGGGGCTTGCATGCCGGTCTTGCACGCAACGCCGTCGAGCGCGGTGGCTGGGGCCGGGCGGTAGCGATCTGCGCGACAGCGCTGGCGGTGTGGGTGGCCGGGTTGAACCTCTATGCCGCCCGCGAAGCGGCCCAGGGCCAACGGCTAAAGGCGCAGATGAGCCAACGGGTGAAACAGGCGTTTCCCGAGTTGCCGGTGATCCTCAACCCGTTGCAACAGGCACGCCAGCAAATCGCTGCGCGCCAGAGCGGTGCGGCGACCGACCCGGCCCAACGTTTTGCCAGCCTGGTGCAACAGGCGGGCAGCGCCATGCCGTTCATGAGCGGCAATGTCCAGGCGTTGGTGTTCGAGAACGGTGAGTTGCGCCTGACTGTCGTGGCCGAGGCGCAGAAAACCGCCGCCGAAGAGGATTGGAAAATCCCCCTGGCCCAGGCCGGCATCGACGTCGCCGCCGTCGACCAGGGCTGGCGCCTGCGGGTGGCCCCGGCCGGCCAGGGTACGCAGGACGCCTCCGACGAAACCCCGGACGCCGACGATGAATAAGCTCTCCCTGTCACTGGCGCGGGTCCGTTGGCAAATCTTTCGCACGCGTTTGCGCACGTTCTGGCAGGGGCTTGCCGTGCGCGAACAAGCCGCCGTGGCCCTGGCCGTGCTGGTGTTGGGCGGCTGTCTGGTCTGGCTCGCGCTGATCCAGCCACCGCTCAAGACCATCGCCTACTGGCAAGCCGAAACCCCGAAGCTGCGATCCCAGACCGAGGCCCTCGAAGTGCTGTTGCGTGGCCTCGCCGGGCCCGCGCAAGGTCTGTCCCTTGAAGCCGCCTTGCGCCAGAGCCTGGACGCCAGCGGCTTGAGCCAGCACTACCAATTGCAAGCGCCCGGGACCGAGCGCCCCGGCGCCTGGCAGCTCACGTTCGAGCAGGCCCCGGCGGAGGCGGTCATCAGCTGGCTGCTGGGCAATCCACGGCAATTCTCCCTGGAGGTGATCGAGGCCCGTTTGCAGCGCACCGCCCTTGCCAATCCCAATAACCACGACAACCTCGACAACAGCGCCGGCACACTGTCCGGAACCGTTCGCATGGATCAGGCGCAAAGCGCTAAGGAAGCTTCATGAAAGGGGCCCGATACCCACGTCATTGGCGCAAGGCCGCGCCGCTGTTGTTGCTGGCGTTGAGTGCGTGCAACAGCACGCCGCCCGCGTCGCAGCCACCGTTGCTGGTGGACAGCGAGCTGGGTATTCCATTGGGGAGTACCCAGCGCAGCGGCGATGCATTGCTCGATCGCCAGCGGGCCCAGGACCTGCGTGAACGCAAGCCCGCGGTGCGGCATCAGGTCGATCTCACCGCCCGTGCCCGAGAGCCCCGCAGCAATGTGCCGGCGCGCACGCCCCTGGGGGATCAACCGGTGACGCTGAATTTCGTCGAGGCGGATATCCAGGCGGTGGTGCGGGCCTTGTCCCGTTCCACCGGCCAACAGTTCCTGGTGGACCCGCGGGTCAAGGGCAACCTGACGCTGGTTTCCGAAGGCCAGGTCCCGGCCCATCAGGCCTACGACATGCTGCTGGCTGCGCTGCGCATGCAAGGTTTCAGCGTGGTAGACGTGGGCGGCGTGGCCCAGGTGGTGCCGGAGGCCGATGCCAAGCTGTTGGGTGGGCCGATCTACAGCGCCGACAAACCGGCCGGCAACGGCATGCTGACGCGCACCTTCCGCCTGCAATACGAAAACGCGGTGAACCTGATCCCGGTGCTGCGCCCGATCGTGTCGCCGAATAACCCGATCAATGCCTACCCGGGCAACAACACCATTGTCGTCACCGATTACGCCGAAAACCTGTCGCGGGTGGCGCAGCTCATCGAAGGCATCGACACCCCGAGTGCCATCGACACCGATGTGGTGCCGATCCACAACGGCATCGCCGTCGACATCGCGCAAATGGTCTCTGACTTGCTGGAAACCCAGGGCGGCGACCAGACCCAGAAGATCAACGTGATCGGCGATCCGCGTTCCAATTCCATCATCATCCGCGCCGGCAGCCCCGAGCGCACGGAGCTGGCGCGCAACCTGATCTACAAGCTCGACAACGCTCAGAACAACCCGAGCAACCTGCACGTGGTGTACCTGCGCAACGCCCAGGCCGGCAAACTGGCCCAGGCCCTGCGCGGCTTGCTCACCGGGGAAAGCGAAGGCGAGGGCAACGACAACTCGCGCTCGGTGCTCAGTGGCATGGGCGCCAGTACCAATGGTCAGAATGGGCAGGGCAGCAGTGGCGATGGCACCGGCAGCACCACCAGCGGCAGTGCGTCGACCAGCGCCAACGGCTACGCCCAGGGCAACAACGGGACAACCTCCGCTTCGACGAAAAACGAACAGAGCACTGCTTTCAGTGCCGGCGGTGTCACCATCCAGGCCGACGCCACCACCAACACCTTGCTGATCTCCGCGCCGGACCCGCTGTACCGCAACCTGCGGGAAGTCATCGACCTGCTGGACCAGCGCCGGGCCCAAGTGGTGATCGAGAGCCTGATCGTCGAGGTCGGCGAGGACGACGCCAGCGAATTCGGCGTGCAATGGCAGACCGGCAACCTCGGTGGCAGCGGCGTGATCGGCGGGGTCAACCTCGGCGGCACCGGGCTCAACCTCAACGGCAAGACCAGCATCGATGTCTTGCCCCAGGGCCTGAACCTGGGTTTGGTCAATGGCACCGTGGACATTCCCGGTATTGGCAAGATCCTCGACCTCAAGGTCCTGGCCCGGGCCTTGAAGAGCAAGGGCGGCACCAACGTACTGTCGACGCCGAACCTGCTGACCCTGGACAACGAAGCGGCGAGCATTTTTGTCGGCCAGACCATTCCCTTCGTCAGCGGCAGCTACGTCACGGGCGGGGGCGGCACCAGCAACAACCCGTTCCAGACCGTGACCCGCGAGGAGGTGGGTTTGAAGCTCAATGTCCGGCCGCAGATTTCCGAAGGCGGGACGGTCAAGCTCGACATCTATCAGGAGGTCAGCAGCGTCGATAATCGCGCCTCGAGCACCACGGGTATCGTCACCAACAAGCGCGCCATCGACACCAGCATCCTGCTCGACGACGGGCAGATCATGGTCCTTGGCGGGCTGCTGCAGGATGGCTACAGCCAGAGCAACGACGCGGTACCGTGGCTGTCGACGATTCCCGGGATCGGCGCGCTGTTTCGTAACGAACGGCGGCAGATCACCAAGACCAACCTGATGGTGTTCCTGCGGCCCTACATCATCCGCGACACGGCGGCGGGACGCGGCATTACCCTCAATCGCTACGACTTCATGCGCCGCGCCCAGGGCCTGCTGCAACCGGATCGCAGCTGGGCAATGCCGGACATGCAGGCCCCGCAACTGCCGGCCTCGGCGAGGGCGATCCCGGGGACGCCGCCCGCCGGGCCGCAGATGCCCAGGGCGGTGATCAAGGCGGTGCCGGTCGAAGGAGGCACTCGCTAATGAACAACAACCCTGGAAACACTGCATTTGTGGCGAGGGGATTTATCCCCGTTGGGCTGCGCAGCAGCCCCCAGCCTGACACCAAGGTATGTCGGGTGGATGTTGTAAGATTTTTTGGGGCCGCTGCGCAGCCCAACGGGGCGGTGCGACGTTTCGCTAAATCCCCTCGCCACAGGTTTTGTGCATGGCCAAGTGGTCGGGGGTTGTTGCCATGAACACCCTCCCATACGCCTGGGCCAAGGCCCAGCGCCTGGTGTTGCGGCAGGCCGAGGACGGTGCGGTGCTGATGGTGTGCCCGTCCACGCCGGGCTGGTCCATCAGTGAAGTGCGCCGTCAGTTCGGCGAAGTGCGGCTGGAGCGGGTGCGCGACGAGGAGCTTGACGGGCTGCTCAACAGTGCCTATGCCGACACCGGCAGTGCTGCCGCGGTGGTGGGCGCGGCGGAAAACGAAGTCGACCTCGACCGGCTGATGCAGGACATCCCCGAGATCACCGACCTACTGGACACCCAGGACGGCGCGCCGGTGATTCGCATGATCAATGCCTTGCTGACCCAGGCCGCACGGGATGAGGCCAGCGACATCCACATCGAACCCTACGAGAGCCATTCCGTGGTGCGCTATCGCGTCGACGGCACCCTGCGCGATGTGGTTTCGCCACGCAAGGCCCTGCACGGTGCGCTGGTGTCGCGGATCAAGATCATGGCCCAGCTCGACATCGCCGAAAAACGCCTGCCTCAGGACGGCCGCATCGCCTTGCGCGTCGCCGGTCGACCGATTGATATCCGCGTCTCGACGGTGCCCACCGGCCACGGCGAACGGGTGGTGATGCGGTTGCTGGACAAGCAGGCCGGGCGCCTGCAGCTGGAAACCCTGGGCATGGATCCGGACGTATTGGGCAAACTCGATCACCTGATCCGCCAGCCCCACGGCATCGTCCTGGTCACCGGCCCCACGGGCAGCGGCAAGACCACCAGCCTCTACGCCGCCCTGGCCCGGCTGGACGCCAGCGTCCACAACATCCTCACGGTGGAAGACCCGGTGGAGTACGACCTGCCGGGCATCAGCCAGATCCAGGTCAACGCCAAGATCGACATGACCTTCGCCCTGGCGTTGCGGGCGATCCTGCGCCAGGACCCGGACATCATCATGATCGGCGAAATCCGCGACCTGGAAACCGCACAAATCGCCGTGCAGGCGTCCCTCACCGGTCACCTGGTGCTGGCGACGCTGCACACCAACGACGCGGTGTCGGCCATCAACCGCCTGATCGACATGGGGGTCGAGCCGTTCCTGCTGGCCTCGTCGATGCTCGGCGTGCTCGCCCAACGACTGGTGCGCAGGCTCTGCCCGCAGTGCAAGCAGCCGGATCCGGCCACGCCCGGCACCTGGCGCCCGGTGGGGTGCCCGGGCTGCAACCAGACCGGCTACAGCGGGCGCACCGGGATCCATGAACTGTTCTGCATCGACGACGATATCCGCACGCTGATTCACCTGGGGGCAGGGGAGCAGGCACTGCGCGCCGCCGCTCGCCAGGCCGGCATGTTCAGCATGCGCGAGGATGGCGAGCGCTGGGTGCGCAGTGGCACCACGGCCCCTGAAGAAATCCTGCGCGTGACACGGGACGCCTGATGAATCGCTACCGTTTCGAGGCCGCCGACGCCCAGGGCAAGATTGAATCCGGACACTTGGAAGCCGACAGCCAGGGGGCGGCCTTCAACCTGTTGCGCAGTCGCGGGCTGACGGCATTGCAGGTGCAGGTCGAGCGCAACACGACACCGGCGAACGGCGGTGGCTTGTTCAGCGCCAAACTCTCGGACAACGACCTGGCCTGGGCCACCCGGCAACTGGCGAGCCTGCTGGGCGCGAGCCTGCCGTTGGAAGCCGCGTTGAGTGCCACGGTGGAACAGGCCGAGCGCAAGCACATCGCCCAGACCTTGAGCGCGGTGCGCGCCGATGTGCGCAGCGGCATGCGCCTGGCCGAAGCCCTGGCGGCACGCCCCCGGGATTTTCCGGAAATCTATCGGGCGTTGATTGCCGCCGGTGAAGAGTCCGGCGACCTGGCCCAGGTGATGGAGCGATTGGCGGACTACATCGAAGAGCGCAACAACTTGCGGGGCAAGATCCTCACGGCGTTCATCTACCCTGGGGTGGTGGGGCTGGTGTCGGTCGCCATCGTGATTTTCCTGCTCAGCTACGTGGTGCCCCAGGTGGTCAGCGCGTTTTCCCAGGCCCGCCAGGACCTGCCCGCGCTGACCGTGGCGATGCTCACCGCCAGTGATTTCATTCGGGCCTGGGGCTGGTTGTGTTTTGGCGTGCTGGCCGGTGGGTTCTGGAGTTGGCGCATGTACTTGCGCAAACCGGCGGCGCGCTTGAACTGGCACGCGCGGGTCTTGCGCCTGCCGCTGATCGGGCGTTTCGTACTGGGCCTCAACACCGCGCGCTTTGCCTCCACCCTGGCGATTCTCGGCGGAGCCGGGGTGCCGTTGCTGCGAGCGCTCGAGGCCGCACGCCAGACGCTGTCCAACGACCGCCTGAGCCAGAGCGTCAGCGAAGCCACGGCCAAGGTCCGCGAAGGGGTTAACCTGGCGGCGGCGCTGCGGGTGGAAAAAGTCTTCCCGCCAGTGCTGATCCACCTGATCGCCAGCGGCGAGAAAACCGGCTGCCTGCCACCGATGCTCGAACGCGCCGCGCAAACCCTGTCCCGCGATATCGAACGCCGCGCCATGGGCATGACTGCGTTGCTGGAGCCGCTGATGATCGTGGTCATGGGCGGTGTGGTGCTGGTGATTGTCATGGCGGTGCTGTTGCCGATCATCGAGATCAATCAGTTGGTGCAATAAACCGCCCTCTACTGGTTGACACAGATCTTGTGGCAGACACAGGTCCTGTGGCGAGGGGATTTATCCCCGCTGGGCTGCGCAGCAGCCCCATGCCAGCCCAGTCAATTCGTCTGATACACCGAGGCGGCAGTTGTGAAGGGTGCTTCGCACCCCAGCGGGGATAAATCCCCTCGCCACAAAAGCACACCGAGCAAAATAGATGTTGACGCCGTCAACACCTCCCGAGCCTCACCATCGCCAAACTCGGGTTCCTTGTTCTGTCATCTTCCGTCGCCCGGCAACCATCCGCCGCCACCTCCACGGGCAGCCCTTGCCGTCCCCCTGGAAAAACCGCCTGAACCCACGGCGCAGAGCCCTCGAACACCCGAGGAAAAAACTCGAAAAACAGCCCTCAGCTCCCGAGGTTTTTTCCTTTATCTGTCACCGGAAACTGCGAATTTCTAACCCATGGCCTCACCCCATCGCCATCGGCACAGGACCGAGCGCCATGACGGCAAGCACGCGTCACCCCAACCTACGTACGAACACGATGAAAGGAGATTCTTCATGTTTAAGCGCAACGTTCTCGCGGTATCCCTGACCCTCGCCGGCCTCTGCGCCGCTCAGGCCGCCATGGCTGATGTCAATGGCGGTGGTGCTACCTTGCCTCAGCCGCTGTACCAGACTTCCGGCGTCCTGACTGCCGGTTTCGCCCCTTACATCGGCGTGGGCAGTGGTGCCGGCAAGTCGGCTTTCCTGACCAACGACTACACCAAGTTCGTGCCAGGCGACACCAGCGGCAAGAAAGTGCACTGGGCTGGTAGTGACTCCAAGCTGAGCGCCACCGAACTGAGCACTTACGTCAGCGCCCACGGTGCTGCCTGGGGTCCATTGATCCAGGTGCCATCGGTCGCCACCTCGGTTGCCATTCCGTTCAACAAGACCGGCACCGCCAACGTTGACCTGAGCGTCAACCAATTGTGCGGCGTGTTCTCCGGCCGTCTGACCGACTGGAGCCAGATCACCGGTTCGGGCCGTACCGGCGCGATCACCGTGGTCTACCGTGCAGAAAGCAGTGGCACCACCGAGCTGTTCACCCGCTTCCTGAATGCCAAGTGCGCTGAAACCGGCACCTTCGCCATCACCACCAACTTCGCCTCCAGCTACAGCGGCGGCCTGCCAGCCGGCGCCGTTTCTGCCACTGGCAGCCAGGCTGTGATGACTGCAGTGAACGCCGCCCAAGGCCGTATCAGCTACATGAGCCCGGACTACGCGGCTACCACCCTGGCCGGTCTGGACGACGCCACCAAGGTCGCCCGCGTTGCCGGTGTTTCCCCAGCCCCGGCCAACGTATCGGCCGCCATCGCCGCTGTTGCGGTACCTGCCGTCGCCAACCGCTCCAACCCGAACGCCTGGGTACCGGTGTTCGCCGCTACCACCAACCCAAGCGACCCTAGCGTCGTAGCCTACCCAACCACCGGCTACCCGATCCTGGGCTTCACCAACGTGATCTTCAGCCAGTGCTACGCCGATGCGACCCAGACCACTCAGGTTCGCAACTTCTTCAGCCGCCACTACGGTTCGTTGACCAACAACGACTCGGCCATCACCGCCAACCGTTTCGTGCCGCTGCCTTCGGCTTGGAAAACCGCCATTCGTGATTCCTTCGTCACGGCTTCCAGCGGTCTGAGCATCGGCAACACCAGCGTCTGCAACGCCATCGGTCGTCCGTTGTAAGCCCAGGCTTGAACGACTCGCAACATCCGGTCAGCAACGGTGAAAGCCGTTGCTGACTTTTTGCGTCATAGCCGTACCAACACAGCCACATGAAATTTTCATGACATCCGTTCGGTCGCGAGCGGCTGTAACCGCCTAACCCCTATAACCAACGCTGGCAGCTTGATAGCACTGCGTTGCGCCCCCTTAGAGCGAACCCGAAAGGATGAGTAGGATGCTGCGCTGCAAACCCCAGACGAACCCGAACGCCCCACGTCGCGATGGCGAGTTGTCGATGTTGCGGCTCAAGCCGCTGGCCCAGGCCATTGCCCTGCTGATGGTAGCCGGCAATGCCCAGGCGGCGACGGCGTTCAGTTCGGCCTGGTTTGCCGCCAAGGGCGCGTCCCAGGCCGGTGGTACGGGGCGGCCCACGACCGCGCAGCCAGGCATGCCGCCACCCTTGGCCCAACAGCAACGGGCCAATGCGCAGTTGCAGCGTTCGCTGACCAACCTCAACAACACCGTGGCCGCCATCGCGGCCCAGCAGGCGGCCCAGGCCGCCGGGCGGCAAGCGGCGTTCGGGCAGGTGCAGACCGTGCCCGACGGCTTGGGCGAGGGTGGGCTCAAGGTCGATAACAGCCTGACCCAGGGCTGGCTCAACGCCAAGGGACCGCAGCAGACCCAGAGCGGCGGCAAGACCACGGTGAAGATCGAGCAGACCGCCGACAAGGCGATTCTCAACTGGGAAACCTTCAACGTCGGGCGCAACACCACGGTGGATTTCCAGCAGCAGTCGGACTGGGCCGTGCTCAACCGGGTCAACGATCCGCAGGCGCGACCGAGCCAGATCCAGGGTCAGATCAAGGGCAACGGCACGGTGATGCTGGTCAACCGCAACGGCATCATTTTCAGCGGCAGCAGCCAGGTCAACGTGCGCAACCTGGCGGCGGTGGCGGCCAACATCAGCGATGAGCAATTCAGCCAGCGCGGCTTGTATGTCGATGCCACCGGCAGCCAGCCGACCTTCACTGATGCGGCGGGCAAGGTCGAAGTGCAGCAGGGCGCACTGATCGAAACCCATCGCGCTGCCACCTCCACGGCCGGTGGTGGTTATGCCTTGCTGCTGGGTTCTGAAGTGGAGAACGCCGGCTCCATCATCACTGCCAAGGGCCAGACCACCCTGGCGGCGGGCGACAGTTTCTACATCCGGCGCGGCCAGGGCACCAGCGGCAACCTGCGTTCCACCACCCGTGGCAACGAGGTCGCGACGTCCCTCAAGCCCGGCAGCAGTGCCGGCACGGTGATCAACAGCGGCCTGATCCAGGCCAGCACCGGTGACATCACCCTCACCGGGCACAACGTGCAGCAGAACGGCGTGGCCGTGGCCAGCAGTTCGGTGGACACTCGCGGCACCGTGCACCTGCTCAACGCCTTCAGCGACAGCAGCGGCAGCGTGACCCTGGGGCAGGGCAGCGCCACGGCGGTGTTGCTCGATGCTGCCGGCGGCAGTGCCCTGGACAGCCAGCGCAACGCCGGACCGGCCGGCCTGGATGGCACGCCGAACAACCTGATCACTGGCCAGTTCAACAACCTCAGCAGCGTGGTCGACCGCAGCGACCAGTCCCGGGTCGAGATCGTCAGCGGCGGCAGTGTCGACTTCCAGAACGGCTCCATCACCCTCGCCACCGGCGGCCAGGTCGCGGTGAGCGCTGCCGGGCGCAGCCTGGTGCGCGATGGCGCGGTGATCGATGTGTCCGGCGCCATCGGCGTCAAGGTGGCGATGGAATCCAATTCCATCAAGGTCAACGTGCAGGGCAATGAACAGCGCGACGCCCCGGTCAACCGCGACGGCGGCAAACTGACCAACAACGATGTGTGGGTGGACGTGCGTGACTTGATCTACGTGCCGGCGGGCACTAACGGTTACGCCACCGATCGTTGGTACACGGCGGGTGGATTGTTGGAGGTCGGCGGTTACCTGGGCACTCGCGGCCACAGTGTCGGCGAATGGGCCGCACAAGGCGGTACCCTGACGTTCACCGGCAACGATGTGGTGACCCAGCAGGCGTCGCAGTTGAACCTGTCTGGCGGCACCTTGGATGTGCAGAGCGGCTACCTGCGCCAGTCCTGGCTCAAGGGCGCCGATGGGCGCTTGTATGAATTGTCCAAGGCACCGGGGGACATTCTCTATACCGGCATCTACAAAGGCTACGAAGACCACAGCCAGCGCTGGGGCCAGACCGATTACTACTACAACCCGCTGATCGCCCCGCGCGAGCGTTTTGAGGCCGGCTACACCGTTGGCCGCGATGCCGGCAAACTGGTGGTATCGACCCGCAACGCGGTGCTGGAAGGCCAGATCGTTGGCGAGGTCTACCGGGGTGAACGCCAGACCCAGGCGCCGAACCTCAACCTCGATGGTTACCAGCAATCGCAAAACGCCGTGGCCCGTCGGGCCCAGTTGTGGGTGGGCAGCTACACGCCGATCTATGACAAGACCAGTGGCGTGATCAATAGCGGCCTGAACCCCACCTTCGATCAGGTCACCGTCGGCAAGGTGACCGACAAGATTGCCGCAGGCCTGGACCTGACCTCGATGGTCGGCAGCGACCGGCAAGGCAAGTTGGTGCTGGATAACGCGCTGCTCAATGGCTTCCAGCTCGGCGCGGTCAAGGTGGCAGCGGCGCAAGGCATCAACGTCGATGGCACGCTCAAGGTGGCCGATGGCGGGGATATCACGCTTTATGCGCCGCAGGTGGAGGTGAACGCCGACCTGACCGCCCGTAGTGGGCGCATTGCCTTGGGTAACGTGCTTAAACAGGTCCGAACCGATAATTTCCAGATGGAAGACGTTGTGCTTTCGCCCGCCACCGGTCAGCGTGCCGCGGTCACGCTGGGCGAGGGCGTGACATTGAACACCGCTGGTCGGTGGAGCAACCTGCTACTCGACGGCAACGATCACCAGGGCCTGCCGTTCCTCAATGGCGGCGCTGTGTCTGTACGCAGCAGCGGCGACATCGATGTGCGCCAGGGCAGCCTGATCGACGTCAGCTCCGGTGCTGCGGTCATGGCCGATGGCAAGACCCGTGGCGGCAAGGGCGGTGACCTGACCCTGACCGCCAGTACCGGCACGTCGTCCAGTAACGGTGCCTTGAACCTGGGCGGCGAATTGCGCGGCACCGGCGTGAATGGCGGCGGGACCTTGAAACTGTCGGCCAACAAAGTGCTGATCGGCGACAGCGGTTCGCCCCTCGAACCCGGCACTTTGCAACTGGGCGGCGACTTCTTCGACAAAGGCTTCTCGGCCTATGACATCACCGGTAACCAAGGCCTGACCGTGGCCGAAGGCACCCGCGTCGATGTGACGATGCCGGTGTACCGTTTCGGCGAGCAGGCGTTGAGCACCGGCAGCGGCGCAGAACCGGCCGATGCGTTGCAGCGCTGGACGCCGCAGCTGTACCAGGAAGATGCGATCAAAGGCGTCCTGACCCAGCGTCGCGGCGCAAGCCTGAGCCTCACTGCCGGTACCGCGAACTCCAGCGCGGCCGACATGGCCAGCACGGTGTTGAACCTCGGCAAGGGCAGCGTGATCAGCGTCGATCCGGGGCAGGGCATCGATGTGCGCAGCATCGGTCAACTGACCGCCAACGGCACCCTTAATGCGTGGGGTGGGCGGGTCAGCCTCACCGGGTTGAGCGTCATCGGTGCGCAGGGTGAAGCCGTCAACGCCCAGGGCCACGGTCGTTCCATCTGGCTGGGCGAGCAAGCGCTGATCGACGTCTCCAGTCGGGCCGTGACCGCCCAGGATATGCGCGGTCAGACCTATGGCTTGGTACGTGATGGCGGGCAGATTGTCATCGGCGGCCAGATCGATGCCACAAAGGGTTCGGCTTCCGCATCCGAACTGTTTGTCGTGGTGCGCGACGGCGCGCGTCTGCAAGCGGATGGCAGCCAGGCCGTGCTGGATGTTCCCGGACAGGGACGCACGTCGGTGGCGAGCGATGGCGGCAGTATTTCCGTGGCGTCGGCCAATGGTTTGTACCTGGATGGCGATTTCAGCGCTCGTTCGGGGGGCACGGGGGCGGCAGGGGGCAGTTTGTCGGTGGCCCTGGAAACGCCGTATTACCGCAACGATGCGGTCAGTGACAGGGTGTTGCAAGTGCGTGAGCTGGTGCTCGGGCAAAACGCCCAAGCGACCCTGCCGGGCGACACGGCCGAAACCTCGGCGGATTCACTGGCCTACGGTCACGGCCGATTGGGTGTGGATCAGGTCCAGTCGGGTGGCTTCGACAGCCTGGCGCTGTTGAGCAACGGGCTGTTGAGCATCGATGGCGACGTGTCGCTGTCCCTTGGCCAAAACCTGAGCCTGTATGCCCGCAGTTTTGTAACCAGTGCAGCCGCGCCAAATACCCGGGCTCAACTCAATGCTTCCCATGTACTGCTGTCGGGCCCCGCGGCCAACCTTCCAAACAGGGATAGCTACGTCCGACCGGTGGTCGATGGCGGCGTATCGTTGCAGACGAACAAGGCCGTGTTTTCTGTCAACGCAGACCTGCTGGATGTGCAGGGTAACGTGACCTTCAGTAGCAAGGGTACCGTGCGACAGGCCGACGGCAGCACCGTCGAGTTGGAGCGCGCCGGTTTTGACCGGGTTCAGTTAAGCAGTCGGGGGGATGTGCGATTCCTGGCCGGGTTCTCGAACGATGGATTGCCTACAGGCTTTACCACCCAACTCCTGACGCCTTCGGACATGATGTTGCAAGCCGCTCAGCTGTATCCAGCGACGGGCGTTGGCGCCCGGGTTTTGGCGGGTTGGAGCATGACCGCGGAGGGAACGCCGCAATATGATCCTTTGCGCAGCCTGGTCATCGGGCGAACGACCCAAACCACGTCCCAGGTGCCTTACTCGGCATTCGGGCGCTTGCAATTGGGTAGCGCAAGGATTGAACAGGGCGGGGTGGTACGGGCACCGCTGGGTTTGATTGAAATCGGCACCAATGGTGGTCCCGGGGAAGCCATCACCGATCGGATCAACCTGTTGCCGGGCAGCTTGACCTCGGTCAGTGGCCTGGGTCTGGTCATGCCGTATGGCGGCACTGTCGATGGTCAGAGTTACCAGTATGCCGGCAAGAAGGTTGTGCTGCTGGGGCAAGGCGCGGTTCCTTCCGAAAACGGCGACATTAATATCGGCGTGATTCTGGGCGGCAAGTCGGTGGAGGGCCAGGAAGGCTCGGTACTCGACCTTTCGGGTGGCGGTGACTTGCTCGGTGCTGGTTTCATCTCCGGCCGTGGCGGTTCCACCGACGCACGCTTCAACCCGTTGGTACAAATTGGCGCGAACGGCGGCTTCACCCTGCCGGGGCTGTCCAGCAATCCGGTCTACGCTATCGTGCCGGGCAATCAGAGCCAGTATGCGCCGGTCGCCCCCGAAGGCGGCGCGGTGGATCCGCGAGTAGGCCAGCAAATTACCATTGGCGCCGGTGTGCCAGGGCTCGCCGCCGGTACCTATACCCTGATGCCGTCCACGTATGCGTTGATGCCAGGAGCGTTCCGAGTCGAGGTCAACGGCCTGGCGGGACAAGGCCTCACAACGGGCGCGCAACAGATGCGCAACGGCTCCTGGACCACCGCTGGCGTGCTCTCGGTCGCCAATACCGGACAGCGCGACAGTTTGTCCAGCCAGGTCATCCTGACGTCGGGGGATGTGCTGCGTCGCTACTCGCAATATAACGAAACCAGCTACGCCCAGTTTGCCGTGGCCGATGCCGCTCGCCTGGGCGTGCCTCGGGCCGTCTTGCCGGTCGATGCCAAGACCTTGAAGTTGAGCCTGTCGCCTGGCGCGGGAGATCAGGCGTTTTCCTTCAAGGGCATCGGCAAGTTCGCGCCTCAAACGGGGGGGTATGGTGGTACTGTCGCTGTGACTGCTATCGCGAATAAGGCGTTGGAGGTGGTAGCCGAGGGAAGTGGGGCGACGGCCGGCTTCGAAGGCGTGACCCTCAATGCCGAGAGCCTGAATGCGTTGAATGCCTCGCGCCAAGTGATCGGTGGCCAGTTTTCAGTGATCTATGGACAAGGCGGCAATTACATCAGCCCGCAGAAGGTGTCGAGCAGCGTGATCTTGCGCGAAGGCGCGACCTTGGCAGTTCCCGAAGTATTCCTTCTGTCCAGTGGCGGGGAAGTGCTGGTGGAGCAAGGCGCCGCCATCAATACCATCGGCCGGGGCAAGGCCGCCTATGACGCCCGTGATGGTTTTATCTATAACCTGAGCGGGAAATCGCTCAACTACAGCATGCTGGCTGCCTCCAACGGTTTGCTCAATGTGCTTGCGCCCGAGTCGGGTTCCAACGGCTCCATCAACATCGGCGGTTGCAGCCTGATAGCGTGCAGTGGCGTCACACGGATTCATTCCGAGGGCAGTATCGTCGCCGCTTCGGGCGGCAGCGTGGCCCTGAGTGACCAAGTGCGCTACGGCACCCGTCACCTGACCCTGGCCCTGAGTAATATCAACGTCGGCACCGCCCAGGCACTCAGCGATGCGGCGATGCGCCAGGTCTTGCCAGGGGGGCTGACCCTGAGCCAGACCGTGCTTGATCGCCTGTTGCGTGGCGACACCGAATATGGCGCACCGGCCCTGGAAACCCTAGAGCTGTCGGCCCGCGAGGCGTTGAATTTCTACGCAACCGTCAGCCTCGACACGTATGACCCGGTCACCGGCAAATCGCGCCTGAGCAACCTGATGCTCAGCACCCCGGCCATCTATGGCGCCGGCAACGCCAATGACGTGGCGACCATCCGCACCGCCAACCTGATCTGGAACGGCGCTGTTGGCGCGCCGGGTTCGGTGATTGCCGGTGGGGCGGGCACCGGTGCCGGTCGCCTGGACATCCAGGCCCAACGGATCGAGTTCGGTTACAGTGACTTCGCCCAGCCCAGCTCGATCACCACCCTGGATCGCCTGGCGCTGGGATTCGCCAACGTCAACCTCAGCGCCAGCGAGCGATTGACCGCCAACCACAAGGGCAGCCTGGCGGTGTATCAGAGCCAGGGGGCCTATGACGCGAAAACGGGCTACGCCTACAGTGGCGGCAACCTGAATATCCTTACCCCGTTGCTCACCGGTGAGGCCGGTTCGGTCAACCGCATCACCGTAGGTGGGGCGGTCAATGTGGCAGGCACGACCGCTAAGCCGGGCGCTGTCTCCGGGCTTGGGGGTGAGTTATCCCTCAAGGGGCAGAGCCTCAACCTGGCCAGTGCCGTGGTGCTGCCCAGCGGCAAGCTCACCCTCAGCGCAACGGATGACCTGACCCTCGCCGACGAAGCGTTGATCGATGTAGCCGGTCGCGCGATCACCTTCAACGATGTCACGCGCTACAGCGCCGGTGGCGAGGTGATCCTGCAAAGCCGCAACGGCAACATCCGCCAGGCCGGTGGGTCGAGCATCGACCTCTCGGCTCGCAATAATCAGGCTGGCCGGCTCAGTGCGGTGGCGTTGGACGAGGCGGCCGGGCTGGTCGACCTGCAAGGACGAATCCTCGGCAGCAGCAGTGGCGAGTATGACGCCGGCGGCACCGCCACGCCGTACTTGGCCGGCGACGTGGAAATCCAGGCCCAGCGCCTGGGCGACAGCGGCGATCTCAGCGAGCAGTTCGCGGCCCTGAACCAACGTTTGAACGATGGACAGGTCTACGGCTCCCGTGGCTTCCAGCTCAAACAGGGCGACCTGGTGATCGGCAACGAACTCAAGGCCTCGACCATCAGTGTGTCGGTCGACAACGGAAACCTGTTGGTCAATGGCAAGGTAGACGCCAGCGGCGAACGGGTCGGCAGCATCCGGCTCGCCGCCGGGCGCTCTCTGACCCTGGGCAGCAACGCGGTGCTCGATGCCCACGGCAATCGCCTGCGTGTAGACAGCTACGGCAAGATCATCGACTCGCCGAACCGCGCCATGGTCGACCTGACCTCCCGGGGCGGCGTGCTGACATTGGCCGATGGTGCGCGCATCGATCTGCGCCATGGCACCGCGGCGGCTGAGGGGCAGCATGATGGTCGCGCTCGCGGCACCCTGGAGCTCAATGCCCGGCGCGCCGGCCCGGATGCCACCTACGGTGACATTGCCATCGACGCCAGCGGCAACCTGGATATCCAGGGCGCACGGTCCATCGCCGTCAATGGTATGTGGCAATACAACGACGCAGCCTTTGGCAGCGATCCGGCGGCCAGTGGCCGTCCTTATCAGGTCATCGACCAGGCCTACCTGGATGGCAAGCATCAGGACAGCCTCGCCTTCATCAACGCGGCGCTGGCCAACAGCGATTTGATGCAACGCAAACTCGCTGGGCTGAGCAACGCCCGTTATGCCGATGCGTTCCACCTACGGCCCGGCGTCGAGATCGTCAGTGCGACGGCCGACGGTGATCTGGTGGTGCAGGGCGACCTGGACCTGTCCGGTTATCGCTACGCCAGTGTCAACCCGCACACCCGGCAAACCGCCGTGTACGGCTCCGGCGAGGCCGGCGCGTTGACCCTGCGCGCCGGGGGCGACCTGAGCATCTACGGCAGCATCAACGACGGATTCGCTCCGCCGCCCGCCACTCAGGATGACAAAGGCTGGGTGTTGCTGCCCGGCATCGATTTCACCGGTGGCGACATCGTCGTCCCCGGTGCCGGCGTGACCCTGGCCGACGGTACGGCGTTCCCGGCGGGAACCACGCTCAACTACGACTTACCCATCAAAAACGTGACCCTGGCGGCCGGCACCCGGTTGCCAGTGGCGGCGATCCTGGAGCAACCCTTGGAACTGCCGGCCGGCACGGTATTGGCGGCGGCGGTGCACGACGCCTCCGGCAACCTGCTGTTTGCCGCGGGCACTTTGCTGAGCCGGGCCCAGACCCTCGAAGCCGGTTCGCAGTTGGGCGCCGGCAGCGTGTTGAGCGGCGCCGCCGCATTGCTCGGTTTCACCTGGCCCAAGGGCGTGGCGCTGCCCAATGTAGCCAACGCGGGCAATGTGCAGAGCAATATCCTCAGGCTGGACGGCAGCCTGGCGCTGAACCGTGGTTCGCTGATCCCGTCCGGGACCGATGTGAAGTTGCCGGATGGCGTCGAGTCGATCCAGCTACGTCCGGAAATCGCCGGCAGCGATGGCCGCATGTGGGCTATCGCCCCGATGCTCGCCGAGGGTTCGCAATCCTGGTCGCTGCGGCTGGTGGCCGGGGCGGATACGACGGCGGCGGACAGCCGGATCGTCCAGCCCGATCCGGTACAAGGCGACTTGCGCCTTGCCGATAGTCACTACGGCATGTTTGGCAAATCCGTGCCGGCCAAGGGCACCTATCGGTGGACTCAACAAGGGGTCGATGAGCTGGCGGGCGCGGGATTCACGGTAGAGCTTGGCCAAACCGTTGACCTGGACATCGTGAGCAATTTTGGCTACGACTCGGTTGACGCCTTCTGTGCGGATTTCGCCGGCATTTGCGCGCTTCAAGCTTCTTACAGATGGACCAAGGCCGCGGAGGAGGAGTTGGCCGGTTCCGGCTTTGAGGTCAAGGCCGGCGAGCTGATCAGCCAGGCCGCTGCGCAGTTTTTCCAGTTTGATTCGGTTCAGTCACTCTGCGACGCGGCGCCGAGTGTCTGTGCCCCCGCAGACGTGGAGTATCAAGCGGTTGCCGGCAGTGTCCGTCCGAGCGTCATCCGCACCGGTACCGGGGACCTGGAACTGCTCAGCGGTGGCAACCTGCGCATGGATTCGTTGTTCGGCATCTACACCGCCGGCACCTCGTCAGCACCAACGTTCCCGGGCGATCCCTACAACCAGCCCAAGGCCCTGGGCGCCAACGGCAAGGTGCTCAACGACGAGGATGGCAGCAACGAAAAGCTGGTCGATGGCGGCACTGAAAGTCTCTATCGCGCCTGGTATCCGGACGCGGGCGGCAATCTGTTGCTCAAGGTCGGCGGCGACCTCAGCGGTAACCTGACCGCGCCTGCAGCAACCCCGAACGGACGACCGAATCCCGCCGACATTGGCCAGGACTCGGCCAATGTGGGCAATTGGCTCTGGCGCCAGGGCAATGGTGATTCAGTGAGCAGCCAGCCGACCGCCTGGTGGATCAACTTCGGTAGTTATACCGCGTCGACGGTATCGGGTGGCGCTGATCAAATGGCCGCCTTCACCGGGTTCGGAACTTTGGGTGGCGGTGATCTGGATGTACAGGTGAAGGGTGACGCGGGCGTGTTGAACCGGCTCGCCGGTGGCGACTTCAACTCAAACATCAGCCCTCGTAGCCAGGGGCTGCTGTTGGCGGTGGGCAGCACCGGACGTGTGGGCGCTGATGGCAGCCTGCAATTGACCGGCGGTGGTGACCTGAGGCTGCGGGTGGGGGGCGTTCTGAATTCCGATAGCCGGCTCACGGACGGGCGTCTCAGTGGCGCAGTGATCAATCTGCGTGGGCATGCGCAGCTCGACAGCAGCGTGATCGGGCGAATCGACCTGCGCTACGGTAATCAGGGCACGGACCAGTCCCCGGGGGAAACGCGGGCTTACGATTCCTTCCGCTCCACACGCGGCCAGGCAACCGGTGGCTTGACCCTGATGCCAGGCGACGCCACGTTCAATCTTTCGACCCTGGGCGACCTGGTGGTGCAGGAGGTCGTAGACCCGGGGAGAGCGCCGATAATGAGCGTTTCGCCCTTCAAGAATGGCGAGATCAATGGGGCGGGTGTGAGCTGGTTTACGCTGTGGACGGCCAATACGGCAGTGGACCTTTGGTCGTCGGGGGGCAATATGACGCCCCTGGTGTCAGAAATCGAGACCGACCTGTCGGTGGTCTATCCCTCCATCCTGCGGGCTGTGGCCGCCAGTGGCAGTCTTTATTATGGCCAGGCCAAGGTTTTTGGTACCGCAGGCTACGATGGCAGTTATCGCAGGGCGCTGCTACTCGCACCCGGTATCAACAGCGAGCTGCAGTTCCTGGCCGGCGACTCCATCTATGGCGGCGACCTGACGGTCAGTCGTTCCGGGGCCTCGTCTGCGGCCATGGCCACCCCGCTGCGGCCGGCTTTCATGGGGCTTGTCAATGGAAGTGTGGTGGTCAGTAACCTCTCTGCCGATGCCAATAGTGTCTCCATAGGCGCGAATACATTGCCGTTGTTTGCTTTTGACAGCAGCAGCGCTGCCGACGAATGGGCGACCAACACCGATCCTGCCCGTTTCTATGCGCTCAAGGGCGACTTGCTGGCCGTCAATAGCGGGCGGGCGATGACGTTCACCACCCCGAGTGACAGCCGATTCGGCCAGACCTATTACGAAGGAACCGGGTCGGTGTGGATGATGGCCGGACGGGACATCGTCAGCAGCGGCACCCCGCTGAGTGGCGGCAGGGGCGGTGAGTCGGTCACGGGGGAGTACACCAGCGCCGGCAACCTCTTCATCCACAACAACCCCACCGACATCTCCATCGTCTCAGCCGGGCGCGACATCCTCTACAGCAACTTCAACGTCGCCGGTCCCGGCCTGCTGGAAATCACCGCCGGGCGCAATATCCTGATGGACGACAAGGTCAGCATCACCAGCCTCGGCGCCGTGGTGCCGGGGGATTCGCGCTCTGGCGCGAGCCTGGTGCTGCAAGCTGGCGCGGGCCTCAACGGCGCGGATTACGAGCGCTTCGTCAAGGCCTACCTGGACCCGGCGAACCAGGCCCTGGCCGGTGTGCCGCTGGCGAACCAGGACGGCAAGGTCGCCAAGACCTATGAAACCGAACTGGTGGATTGGCTCAAGGAACGCTTCGGTTTCAGCGGCGACACCGAGCAGGCCCGCAGCTACTTCGCGGCGCTGCCGGCCGAGCAGCAGCGGGTGTTTGCCCGCGACGTGTACTTCGCCGAGCTCAAGGCCGGCGGGCGTGAGTACAACGAAGTGGGCGGCGTGCGCCAGGGCAGTTACCTGCGCGGGCGGGAGGCTATCGACTTGTTGTTCCCGAGCAAGGATGTGGCGGGCAATCCGATCACCTACAAGGGCGACATCACGATGTTCGGCGGGGCGGGGGTGCACACCGATTTTGGTGGCAGCATCCAGATGCTGACGCCGGGTGGCGGGCAGACGTTCGGCATCGAGGGTAACGCACCGCCGTCCACCGCCGGGGTCATTACCCAGGGCGAGGGCGATATCCAGTTGTATGCGCAGAACAGCATCCTGTTGGGGCAGAGCCGGATCATGACCACCTTTGGCGGCTCGATCCTCGGCTGGTCAGCCCAGGGCGACATCAACGCCGGCCGGGGTTCGAAGACCACCGTGGTGTACACGCCGCCCAAGCGCTTGTACGACACCTGGGGCAACGTGACGCTGTCGCCTTCGGTGCCGAGCACCGGGGCCGGTATCGCCACCCTCAACCCCATTGCCGAAGTGGCGCCGGGGGATATCGACCTGATCGCGCCGTTGGGCACCATCGATGCGGGCGAGGCAGGGATCCGGGTGTCGGGCAACGTCAACATCGCGGCGTTGACCGTGGTGAACGCGGCCAACATCCAGACCCAGGGCAAATCCACCGGCGTGCCGCTGGCGGCCTCGGTGAACACCGGGGCCATCACCTCGGCCAGTTCGGCGGCGTCTTCGGCGACGCAAGCGGCTGAAGACGTGGCCCGTCAGCAACAGAACGCGGCGCGGCAGAACCAGGCGTCGGTGTTCACGGTGCAGGTGGTGAGTTTTGGCTCCGAGCAACTGGCCCCCTCACGTGATGGCGCCAGCCGCGACGCGCCTCGGGCCTACGACCCGGCCAGCCCGGTGCAGGTGCTGGGCGCGGGGCCTTTGGACGAGCAGAGTCGCCAGCGGCTGACCGAGGAGGAGCGGGGGCGGTTGAGTTTGTAGGAGATTGAGCTTGCAGTGAGGTGGGCTGTGATGGCCTCATCGCGAGCAAGCTCGCTCCCACCGGGAACTGGGGTGTTCATGAGTTTTCTGCATGCACCACAGCGCCCATTGTGGGAGCTAGGGGTTTAGGAGCTTTGCATGCACCGCAGGTCTCATTGTGGGAGCGAGCTTGCTCGCGATAGCGGTGGGACGTGGGTTACAGCCACCGCGGCGTGGTGAAGAACGAGGCCATTTCCGAGCGGGCCAGTGCCGCGCCGAAGTACGGGCCCTGGACATGGTCGCAGGCCACGTTGCGCAGTTGGCTGAATTGCCGGGCGTTTTCGATGCCCTCGGCGGTGACCATGAGCCCTACGCTGCGGCTCAACCGGATCATCGCCAGGACGCCTTCCTTGTCGTCCTCCAGGCCTAGCTGCGACAGGATGTTGCGATCGAAGCGGATGCCATCGAACGGCTGGTCCAGCACCTCGCGCAGGGAGGCGATGCTGGTGCCGAATTTGTCGATGTTGATCCGCACGCCGAGGTCCTTGAGCGCATGGAGGGTGCTGGCGACGGTCTTGTGGTCGGCCAGCAGGACCCCTTCGGCCACTTCCAGGGTCAGCCGGTGAGGCGCCAGGCCGCTCGCTTCGAGGGCCTCTTGCACTTGGTCGAGCAGGAAGTTGCTGTTGAACCACCGGGGTGAAACCGCGATGGAGACATTGACGGCGCTCGGCCAGGTCGCGGCCTCTTCACAGACATTGATCAACATCCAGGTACCCAGCTTTTCCAGTTGGCCCGAGGTTTCGGCCACCGGTATGAAGTCGCCCCCAGCCAGCTCACCTTTCTCGGGATGGTGCCAAAAGGTCTGGGCTTCGAAACCGTGCAGCTGCTCGGCGCTCACATCGAAGCGAGGCAAGTAGCGCAGTTCCAGTTGGTCCCGCTGCATGGCGTCGCGCAGTTGCTGCTCGTATCGCCGCCGGTCGCGGGCCAGGTTGCCCATGGCTTCCACATACACGCGCCAGGTGTTGCGGCCTGCTGCCTTGGCCGCATACAAGGCGATATCGGCGTGGCGCAACAGTTCATCGGCGCGTTCGTCACCGGGCTGCGCCCAGGCAACGCCGATGCTCACCCCCAGGTACAGCGTATTGCCGTCCAGGTGCATGGGCCGTTGCATGCAATCGATCAGCCGTTCACACAGTTGATCGAGATCGTCGGCGTCGCCGGGGTCGGGCATGACAATGACAAATTCATCTCCCCCCAGGCGCGCCACCAGATCGGTGCCACGGACGTTTTGCTGGAGGATATGCGCCACTTCCCTGAGCACTTTATCGCCCACTGCATGGCCCAGGGAGTCATTGACCGGCTTGAACCGGTCCATGTCCAGGTTCAGCAGCGCCAGTGGCGGGCGATCAGGTCGACTCAGGTGTTCGCGCAGGCAATCGAACAAGCGGTTGCGGTTGGCCAGCCCGGTCAGCGGATCATGCAAGGAGAGGTGCTTGATCTGGGCCAACGCCCGCAATTCATCGGTGATGTCGGTGGCGGTGCCGCGAAAACCCAGGGTGCCGGCCTCGATGGCCCGTACCGACAGTTTGCAGGTGCGGATGCGCTGGTTGCGTGCGGTGTACTCGCACAGCAGCGGCGCCGAAGAGAGGCTGTTGGCGCCGTCGAGCAACCATTGGGCAATCGAGATCGAGCCGCCATGGGGATGAAGCAGCCGATGCAGAGGTTTGCCCAGCCATTCCGTGGGGCTGAACCCGGTTACTTGTTCGAAACGCTCCGACAGGTAGGTCAGCGTCCCGGTCGAGTCGACCTCCCACAACCAGTCGGATGAGACTTCGGCAATGTCGCGGAAACGTTCTTCACTGCGTTCCAGCGCCTTGCGATGGGCCAGCAGGCTGGCGTATTGGCTTTCCTGGGCGCGAAGCATCACCAAGGCATGGCGCAGGACGGCCAGCGCCAGGATTCCCAGTACCAGCAGCGCCAGGGCCAGTAAAGGCAGCAGCCCCTTGCGCAGGTCCTGGCCCGGGGTTTGTGGTCGCCAGGCCAGGGCCTCCAGGGTCAGGTTATCGAGCAGCAATTGGGCGGTATCGGCTGGGCCGGGTGTCCTGGCGATATGGGCATCGGGCAGGGCGAAGTCCCGCGCCAGGTTTTCCAGGGCACCGGGGTCCAGGACCTTGACGAAGAGCATCAGGCTGGGCGGTCCGGGAATTTGCGCCACGCTGTTGTCCGTGCCGGTGGTGATGGCGGACACGGCGACGAACGCCGGGGCATCTTCGTGATGCAGCATCTCGACGACCACTTCGTCGTGATTTTCCTCGGTGCTGGCTTTTTTCCACAGGGCACGCAGGTCGCCGGTCAGCCAGGTGTCGGCATCGACGTCGCTCATTTGACCATCGATCACCGAATAGACGGTCTTGCCGGTCGGGGAAATGACAAACACCGCCTGGTAACCGTAGAGCGAATGCACGCTGCTGCCGACGTTTTCCTGGTCATAGGCCCATTCCTTGTCGACCTGGACATGCAGGTGCCGGTAGGCGTCGCTCCACTTGGAATAGTCGCTCAGGTCCCGGCCGATGCCGGTGCGGATCCCCTCGATGGCCCGTTGGGCGAAAAACAGGCTCTGCTCACGGGCGCGTCGGTCCTGGGCACCGGTGATGTTGAGCAACACGGCGATTGCCAGTGCGGACATGACAAACAGCAGGAGCATGATGGCCGGAAAAGTGCGACGGGTGAAGCTACGGGTTGGCGAGCCCGGGGAAGGGACAGTCGAGTCGTTGCCAGCATTTTCAGTCATAAAGATAAGTCATCAGCGCAAAAAGCGATTTCACCCGCACGTGTCTTGTATCGGCGCAGAGGCTGATTTACTTAGTCGTCTTAACGAAGGGGCCGACGGGCTGCGTTGTCTTCGTCATGTGCGGGCCTTCAAGCGTGAGGCCACTCGAGGGCGACATCCCGTTGGCGCAGGGAATTGCCCCGGCGGCCAGCCATTCAATGATTTCGTAAATGGCCGGCGACGCGAGAATCAGGCGCCAGGGCCAGGAAACAGCCCCCGAACCCTGTTGCTGGCGCAACCGGCAGCAACACCTCGCGCAACTAGCGACGATGCAGCTCAACGGTTGCCATCGCGTCGGCCTCATTCCTTGTCCGTGCGATGGCCCGGCAGCAGGGTGCTCAATACCTGCTTGGCGGTCTCGACCACGATGCCTCGCTCGTTCGGGTCGCCCTGGAGCAGGGTCGAGGCGAACTTCTTCGCCTGCTCCAGCTTGATGTGCGGCGGCAGCGGTGGCACGTCGGGATCGGTGCGGAACTCGATCAGCACCGGACGATCCGCCGCCAGCGCGGTTTCCCAGGCCGTGGCCACGTCGTCCTCATGCAGCACCAGGATGCCCTTCAGGCCAATGGATTCGGCGAACAGGTGGTAGGGTACGTCGGGGATGTCCTGGGAGGCGGCGAATTTCGGATCGCCCTCCATGACCCGCTGTTCCCAGGTCACCTGGTTCAAATCCCGATTGTTGAACACCGCGCAGATCCAGGTGCCGTTGGCCCAGGTGCGCCAGTATTTGGCGACGGTGATCAGTTCGGCCATGTTGTTCATCTGCATGGCGCCATCGCCCACCAGGGCGACCACCGGCCGCTGCGGATGGCAGAACTTCGCCGCGATGGCATAGGGCACGGCCGCGCCCATCGACGCCAGTCCACCGGACAGCGAACACATCATGCCGCGACGGATCTGGATGTCCCGGGCGAACCAGTTGGCGCAGGAGCCGGAATCGCAGGTGATGATGGCGCGCTCCGGCAGCCGCGGCGACAGTTCGAAGGTGACCCGCTGCGGATTGATCGGCTTGGCCGATACCCGGGCGCGTTTTTCCAGGGTCCGGTCCCAGCGTTCCCGCCAATGTTCGATTTTCTTGCGCCAGGCGCGGTCGGGTTTTTCTTCGATCAGCGGCAGCAGGGCGCGCAGGGTGTCGACGCTGTCGCCGTGCAGGCTGACTTCCATGGGATAGCGCAGGCTGAGCATGTCTGCCTGAATGTCGATCTGCACGCCCCGGGCCTGGCCTTCAGGGGGCAGGAACTCGGCGTAGGGAAAGCCGGAACCGATCATCAGCAACGTGTCGCAGCCGGCCATCAGGTTGTCGCTGGGCTCGGTGCCGAGCAGGCCGATGGTGCCGGTGACCCAGGGCAGGTCATCCGGCACGGCGGCCTTGCCCAACAGTGCCTTGGCCACACCGGCGCCGAGCTTCTCGGCGATGGCGATCACCTCGTCGGTGGCATGCAGTGCTCCGGCACCCACCAGGATGGCGACTTTCTTGCCGGCATTGAGGACGTCGGCGGCTTTGCGCAGGTCCTCTTCGTAGGGGACGATGCTGGGCTTGCAGTAGCCGACGCCGGAGTGAACCGTACCGTGCTTGTGACGTGGCGCGGTGTACTCCATTTCCTGAAGGTCGTTCGGCAGGATCAGCGCCGTGACCCGGCGCTCGCCTATCGCCGTGCGTACGGCACGGTCCAGTAGATGACGTACCTGGGCGGGCACGCTGGCTTGTTGCACGAACGCCCCGGCCACGTCCTTGAACAGGCTGACCAGGTCCAGTTCCTGCTGGTAATGCCCACCCAGTGCGGCGCGCGCCTGCTGGCCGCTGATGGCGAGCACTGGCATGTGGTCCATCCGAGCGTCGTAGAGGCCGGTCACCAAGTGAGATGCACCGGGCCCGGAGGTGGCGATGCAAACCCCCAGCTCGCCGGTGAACTTGGCGTGGGCACAGGCCATGAACGCGGCCATTTCCTCGTGGCGGGCCTGGATGAAGCGGATTTTTCCCTGGGCGCGGTTCAAGGCGCCAAACACGCCGTTGATGCCATCGCCCGGATAGCCATAGATGCGGCGAACCCCCCATTCATAAAGACGTTCCACCAGAAAATCACCGACGGTCATGCTCATGTCTGTCCCTCGTTTCGGGCTGCGGTCGCTCGGCGCGACCTGCAGCGGTTGACGTTCATACAGGACTTGACCGGTGCAGGGCTTCCAAGGTTTCGATTTTTTCAACCCAGGGACCTGAGGCCAGGCGGGCGTGTATCGCAGTGTGTACCGCACAGGCCCGGATACACCTGCTTGAAGAAGGCCCAGGCCGACGACACAGGCCGGATACACACCGGCGATTAACTACGCCAGCCAGCCGACACCGAGCCTCGGTGCGGGTGACTGGCGCCTTAATCGTCAATCGTCAGAGGAATACCCCATGCTCAACTTCTCCCGTCATTCGTCCCTTGCACTCGGCCTGGCCCTGGTCGGCGGCCTGGGTCTTTCCACGGCGGCTTCGGCCTTGACCATGAACGACCTGGCCCAGGGCTACACCCTGGCGGCCGCCGATACCGTGAAGAAACCCGCCGAAGGCAAGTGCGGCGAAGACAAGTTCGCCAAGACCGATAAAAACCACGATGGCCAGGTCTCGCGGGACGAGTTCATCGCCGCTGCACCGGAGCGCGCGGCGGAGTTCGACAAGATCGACACCAACCACGACGGCGGCATCTCGTTGCCGGAAGCCAAGCAATACCTGTCGGCCCAGGCGAAGACCGCGGAAGGCAAATGTGGCGAAGGCAAGTGCGGGGCGGCTATCGAGTCCTGATTCGCCCCGGTGGTGAGCCTGATGAGTTGATGAGGGCCCGACAGCTCCTACACGGCGCCTACAGACCCAGCGGGTCACGGGTGTTCGTTTCATGAGGCTCTCCACATCTCGTTTCCCCCAAGAGAGATGTGTCATGTTGAATCTACCTCAACCCTCGGCAGGTCTCGGCCTGCGCCGGGCCTTGCTCGATGAGCTGCGCCAGGCACCGGCCGGGGATTTCGATTTTCTCGAAGTGGCCCCGGAAAACTGGATCGGAATCGGCGGCCCCCATGGGGCCGCCTTGCATTCGCTGGCCGAACGTTATCCATTGACGTGCCATGGCCTGTCGTTGTCCCTGGGCGGGCCGGCACCGCTGGACCTGGCGTTTCTCGGCCAGGTGCGCGGGTTTCTCGAGCGTTTCAAGGTGCCGCTCTACAGCGAGCACTTGAGCTACTGCGGCGATGACGGGCATCTGTATGACCTGTTGCCGCTGCCCTTTACCGAAGAAGCGGTGCATCACGTGGCGGCGCGGATCCGTCAGGCCCAGGATGTGCTGGGGCGACGTCTGGCGGTGGAAAACGTCTCCTATTATGCCGCCCCCCAACAAGACATGAGCGAGCTGGAATTCACCCGGGCGGTGTTGCGCGAAGCCGATTGCGACCTGTTGCTGGACGTCAACAACGTCTACGTCAATTCGATCAATCACGGTTTCGATCCCCGGGCATTCCTGGCGGGCCTCGAGCCGGAGCGGGTGGTCGCGATACATGTGGCCGGGCATTACGATGAGTCCGACACCTTGAAAATCGACAGCCATGGCGCACCGGTCAAACCGCTGGTCTGGGCGCTGCTGGCCCAGGCTTACGCGCGCTTCGGCGTGCGGCCGACCCTGCTCGAACGGGACTTCAACTTCCCGCCCTATGCCGCGCTGGTGGCCGAATTGCAGACGATTCGCCAGTTGCAACACCCGGCCGTCAGCCGGCAGGCGGTGACCCATGGCTGAGGCCCGGCAGACGCTGCATCAGCAGCAACAGGCGTTGACCCGTTACCTGCGCGACCCGGAACACTGCCCGGTTCCGACCGGCATGGACGCGGCGCGGGCGCAGGTGTACCGCGACCTGATCTTCGAGAACATGGGTTCGCTGCTCAGCGGCACTTTCCCGGTGCTGGTGAGCGTGCTGGGGCAGGAGCAATGGCGTGCGTGTGTGCGCCGGTTCCTGCGCGAACACCGCTGCGTCACGCCCATGTTCGGTAAAATCGCCGAGGAGTTTGTGAACTACCTCGCGGCCCATCCATCGCCGGATTGGCCGCCGTTCATGGCCGAGCTGGCGCACTATGAGTGGGTCGAGATGGCGCTGCTGCAATCCGAGGCCGAGCCGTTGCTGATTCCTGATGAGGCCGCCTTGCTCGATCTGCCGCTGCGGGTCTCGCCCTTGGCCTGGCCGCTGGCGTATCAGTGGCCGGTGCATCGCCTGGCCCCGGGCTACCAGCCTTCGACGCCACCGGCCCAGCCGACGCTGCTGCTGGTGCGGCGCACGCCTGGGTTTGAGGTGCGTTTTTCCGAACTCAGCCCGTTGGCCTGGCGCCTTTTGCAGCGCATCGAGGAATATCCCGAGTTGGCGGGGCGAGGGCAGTTGCTGGCGTTGGCGCAGGAGGCGGGGGTGGCTTCGTTCGAGTTCATGGACAGCGCCGTGGCGCTGTTGCGGCGGATGCAGGAACAAGGGGTTGTTGGCGTGCAGCAGTAATCTGCCCATTTGAAATGCTAACCCCTGTGGGAGCGGGCTTGCTCGCGAAAGCGGTGTATCAGTCAAAGTCAAGTTGGCTGACACTCCGCTTTCGCGAGCAAGCCCGCTCCCACAAGGTTATGCATTAATTGCACTATCGGCGGTGCAGGCCGCTCTTCAGCACGGCATCCACACTCAGCTTCCCAGCCCCTTGCAGCACCAACGGCAGCAACGCCACCAGGTAGATAAACGGCAGCTTGAAGTTGCCATGCCCCTTGTTGGTAATCGCATAACCCTGGGCCAGTTCGCTCAAGCTCGACCAGTCCGCCGGCCAGTGCGCGGCAGCGGTCGCCACCACGGTGACGACGATCAGCACCAGCGCCGACAGGCGCGTGCCCAAGCCGATCAACAGGGCGATGGCGCCGATCAGTTCGGCCCACATCGCCAGTTCCCAGTTCCACTGGGCCGGTACATGGTCGAAGGGGAACGGGAAGGCGGACTGGATCTCGGCGAACCAGTTCTCGCCATTCCATTTTTCCAGGCCGGATTCGAAAAACTCCCAGGACAGGAACAGGCGCAGGCCCAGCGGCGCGAGCCAGGCGCCTGCCTGATCGAGATGCAGGTGCAGTGTTTTCAGCACGTTTGAATACATGATCGGCCTCCCTGGGCTCAAGCGTGTTGCGGCCGTTGGCGGCGCTGAGTGGCCTGGGCCAGCTTGCCCACCAGGCGGATGGCGGTGGCGGCGCAGATCAGGCCGAACGGCAGCACGTACCAGTCGCTCATGGGAATACGCTTGAAATTGGAGTAGGCAAAGATCGCCGCCAGCACCCACATACCGGTGACATGCAGGCGCTTCCAGGCCTTGAAACCGATCAGGCGCGTGGTGCTTTTGAATGAAGTCAGGGCCAGCAGCAGGATGAATACGTAGCCCACGGTGCCGGGCACGTTGCCGAGGGTGGTGCGGCCGGGCCAGAACTCGGTGTTGAGCTGGCCGTAGCTGTAGATCAGCACCGCGTGGACCAGATGGGAGAAGGCAAACGCCAGCCCGATGAAGCGTCGTTCACGCACCAGCGACCGGCTCAGGGGCGAGGGTACCAGCACCGCGAATGCCGAGGCGGTGAAGGCGATCAAGAAGAGCAAGAAGGACGAACGAGCCGTGGCGCGAATGGCGCTGCGCACGCCTTCGGTGAGGTCCGGGTTGAGCACCAGGATCAACCCGGTCATCAACAGCACCAGGGCGGCGAGCAGGCTGAACAGCGACCAGCCCTGGAAACGAAGGGGAGATGCAGTTGCGGTAGGCATGTAAAGGCTCCTTGGATGTCGAGGCCCGGTGGTGATAGTCACCGGGGATGCGAGGAGTCTTTCAAGCCGGTGTAAGCGGGGTGTGTCCGCAACTCAGCATTGTGCAAGTTTGTGTATGCCGATCATCCGCAGACACACTGACATACAAACCCCCTCCAAATCCAATACCCCACAGAGGTTGTTGGTAGTGTCAGCTTGCGAAGGCCAGGCGCAGCTCGGCGCATAGGCCGCCGCCGTCGCGGTTGCTCAGGGTCAGTGAGCCGCCCATGGCGATGGCCAGTTGCTGGGCGATGGCCAGGCCCAGGCCGGTGCCACCGGTTTCCCGGTTGCGCGAGCTTTCCACCCGGTAGAAGGGCTTGAGCACCTCGGCCAGTTCCTGCTCGCTGATCCCGGGGCCACGGTCCAGCACCTGGATAGCCAGTTGCCCGTTGTCGGCCGGTTGCACCTGGATCTGCGCCGCGCCGCCGAATTTCAAGGCGTTGTCCACCAGGTTGACCAGCACCCGCCGCAGGGCATGGGGGCGGGTGTCGATGACGGCGGCGTTTTTCCCGGACAGCTGCACATCCTTGCCGGTGTCCTGGTAGTCGAACACCAGGCTGTCGAGAAACGCATCCAGGCTGATCCGGCAACTGGCCTCGGTGGCGCCGTGGATGCTGCGGGCATAGGCCACCCCTTCACGCACCAAGTGTTCCATTTCGCTCAAGTCGCTCCACAATTTTTCCCGTTCGATCCCTTCGTCCATGAACTCGGCGCGCAGCTTCATGCGCGTGATGGGCGTCTGCAAGTCATGGGAAATCGCCGCCAGCAACTGCATGCGCTCCTTGAGGTAGGCGGCGATGCGGTCCTGCATGGCATTGAAGGCCTTGGCCGCATGCACCACTTCGGTCGGGCCCTTTTCGTCCAGGCGGACGCTGTGGGCGTTCGGGTCGAGGGTTTCCACCGCCTGGGCCAGCCGGGTCAGGGGCCCGACGGCAATGCGCACGGCCAGCCAGGTGCAGCCGATCAACAGCGCCAACTGCCCCAGCAACACCATCGGCAGCCAGGGGGAGAGGGGCATCATCGCCGGGCGTACGTCGATGGTCAGCGGGCTGCCATCCCCCAGGCGCAGGAGTGCCTGATAGTGCATTTTCGGCCCGGGAATCTGCTTGAAGGTCAGGCCATAGGCCTGGCCGATGGCTTCCTGAATCGAACTGACCGAGATCGGCGCGTCGGCAAGATCCATCGGTTGCCCGGGTTGGCCTTCGTCGAGCAGGTAGCCATAGTTGCGCCGGGCGAGTTTCGGCAGCCAGGCCGGGCGTTCGGCGGCAGGCAGGCGGTCGAGAATGGCGACGGAGGTCGAGACATCGGTTTCCAGGTTGCCGAGCATGGTCGACTTGGCACTCTGATAGCGCTCGTAGTATTGGACACCGAAGGACAAGCCCTGGGCCAGGATCAGGCCGATCAGGAAGATCAGCGACAACCTCGAGGCCAGGGTCCTTGGCCAACGCAGCGGCAGACTCATACCGAGGCCTCGAGGATCTCCACCGGCAGCGAGAACACGTAGCCTTCGCTGCGCACGGTCTTGATATAGGCCGGCTCCCGGGCATCGTCCAGCAGGCGCTGGCGCAGGCGACTGACCAGCAAATCGATGGAGCGATCGAACAGGTCGGCGTCCCGGCCCTGGGTGAGGTTAAGCAACTGGTCGCGGTTGAGCACCCGTTGCGGATGGTCGAGAAATACCCGCAGCAAACGATATTCGGCGCCGCTCAAGGCGACCATGGTGCCGTCGGTGTCCAGCAGGTGGCGGGCGGTGGTGTCCAGGCGCCAGCGCCCGAACGCCAGAAGGCGACCGCTTTCGGTGACCACCAGGTTGGGCGGCAGCATGCGGGTGCGGCGCAGCACGGCGTTGATCCGCGCCAGTAGTTCACGGGCGGCGAACGGCTTGACCAGGTAATCATCGGCGCCCATCTCCAGGCCGATGATGCGGTCGGTTTCGTCGTTGCGCGCGGTGAGCATCAGCACCGGCGTGGCTTTGTGCTTGCCGGCACGCAGTTCCCGGCACAGCACCAGGCCGTCGTCGCCGGGCATCATGATGTCCAGCACGATCAGGTCCACCGGGGTGGTTTCCAGGAAGGCGCGCATCTGCCGGCCATCGGCGACGACGGTGGTGCGCAGGCCATTCTTTTTCAGGTAGTTGCCAACCAGCTCTCTGATCTCGCGATCGTCATCCACTATCAACACGTGATCGACATGATCCATGGTGTCCAGCTCCTCGGCGTTTCGTTGTGAGCAGTCTACAGGCGCCGGCCGGCCCGGCTCGCGGCGGTTTGTATTGCAGTGTATCTGGCGCGCGACGGATACACAGCGATGCAAAAAGCCACGTGGCTCGATACAGACGCGATACCTGCGCGGCATTCAATGGCACCCATCGAGGCAATACAACGGGCCTCGGCAGATAACCCCCCATTGAATCGAGGAATCGCCATGAACACCAAAGCCCTCTATGCCGCCTGCCTTTTCGCCGCGCTGAACATCTGCACCCTGTCGGCCCGGGCCGAAAGCAACGTGCAAACCCACAGCTACACCTACGGCACCCACCTGGACATCCAGAAGGTGCTTTCCCTTACCGAAGACGCCGAGCCGACCTGCGGCGTGGTCAACGCCCACATGACCTACCTGGATTCGGCGGGTCACGAGCAAGCGCTGGACTATCGCAAGTTTTCCGATAACTGCAGCAACCAGAACTGAGATCAACACCCTAGTCATGGCTGCCAGGTCCCTGTGGCGAGGGGATTTATCCCCGCTGGGTCGCGAAGCGGCCCCCTTTATTTACCCGATGAGTCGAGTTGCCAGGGTTTGGGCCGCTTCGCAGCCCAGCGGGGATAAATCCCCTCGCCACAAAGGTGTTGGCTCTTATTCATGTTTCAGCCCATTTTGAGGTGTTGCCATGCTTCTGATCGCTTTTCTCGGCGGGATCCTGACGATCCTCAGCCCCTGTATTCTTCCTGTGGTGCCGTTTCTGTTCGCCCGGGCCGACCGCTCCCGCGGCTCGGTGCTGCTGACCCTCGGCGGCATGGTGCTGACGTTCGCCCTGGTCTCCAGCCTGGCGGTGGTCAGTAGCGAATGGGTGGTGCGCGCCAGCAGCGTCGGCCGGCAAGTCGCCTTGGTGGTGATGGTGGTGTTCGCCTTGTCATTGATCTTCAGTCGGGTCGGCATCTGGCTGGCGCGGCCGCTGGTCAGCCTGGGCAATCGCCTGGACGCCGGGGCCGGGCGGATGGCCGGGCCGGTGGCCTCGGTACTGATCGGGGTCGCCACCGGGCTGCTCTGGGCACCATGCGCCGGGCCGATACTCGGGGTGATCCTGACCGGCGCCATGCTGCAAGGCGCCAGCGCACAAACCAGCCTGCTGTTGCTCGCCTACGGCCTGGGCAGTGCCTTGTCCCTGGGTACATTGATCCTGGCCGGGCGTGGTCTGGTCGGGCGCCTGAAACTCTCGCTGCCGATCACCACCTGGTTGCGCCGGGGAACGGGGGCGCTGGTGTTGCTGGCGGCCGTGGCGATTGGCACCGGGGCGGACGATCGCTTGTTGGCGGCGACTTCCTCCCAACCCTCGACCACCTTGGAGAAAAGCCTGCTGGAGAGTGTGCCCAAGGCCATCGACTATGTGGTGAGCAAGGCCGGCGCTAGCGCCATGCCGGCCCTCGAATCCCAGGGCGCCATGCCTGCACTGGACGGCGCGGTGCAATGGCTGAACTCGCCACCACTGAGCAGCGAGTCACTGAGGGGCAAGGTGGTGCTGGTGGACTTCTGGACCTACGACTGCATCAACTGCCAGCACACCTTGCCCTATGTGAACGCTTGGGCGAAGAAGTATGAAAAGGACGGGCTGGTGGTGATCGGTGTCCACACCCCGGAATACGGCTACGAGAAGATCATCGACAACGTACGCGAACAGGTACGCAAACTGGACATCCACTACCCGGTGGCGATCGACAACCAGTATGCGATCTGGCGCGCCTTCAACAATCAGTACTGGCCGGCCCATTACTTCATCGATGCCAAGGGGCAGGTGCGCTACAGCCACTTTGGCGAAGGGCGCTACGGCGAGCAGGAGCAGGTGATCCAGCAACTGCTGCAGGAGGCCAAGGCAGGCCAGTGACTTGTGGTGAGGGAGCAAGCTCCCATGAAATAAGCGGTGCGCGGATTGATCGTTCCCACGCTCTGCGTGGTAATGCATCCCGTGACGCTCTGCGTCACCTTTCAGAAGCGGAACGCGGAGCGTCCCTGGCGGCGTTCCCACGCGGAGCGTGAGGAACGATCTTCCACCGCCGCCGCGATCAAACGCGGTGCCTCAGGGAACGGTAGAGGACCGCTTCGCAGCCCGGCGGGAGCAAGCTCCCTCGCCACAAAAGCTCACATAGCCACATGTCGGTGCAGCGGTGCTGGCCCCTTGCTCATTTACATAAGGTCAAACTTCTTTTTTTTCAGAAAGTTGGGCGACAAACCTATGCGTATTTCTATGTGGGTCGTGGCGACGTTTCTCTTGGCCGCCGTTTCGCTTGAGGCCCAGGCCAGGGCGCTGACGCAGAACCAGCAGTCGGTGTGCCGCTGGGGTTCGGACATCGCGGCGGGCGCGCAGGCGTCGAAGCTTTCCGGCGTCAGCCTGTACGGCGCGCGCAAGAAGCTGCAAGTACGCAAGTTTCCCCGGCCCTGGATGCGCATGACTGCCCTGGGCATCACCGAGCAGACTTACAACAGCGCTTCGCGTCTGAAGCCTGCTGCGGTCAAGCAGACCTACTACGAACAATGTGTCCGTCACGAGGTGGCACGCCGATAGGCCTCAGGCCGGGCTGCGGCCTGGCATTTCGATGCCATGCTGGTGCACCCGCCGATACAGGGTCGCCCGGGAAATGCCCAGGGCCCGGGCCGCAGCGGTGGGTTTCCAGCGGTGGCGCACCAGGGCATCGAGCAGTGCCTGGCGCTCCGGGCTGGCGCTCGGCTCCGGTCCATGATCGACGGCGTCCGCGCGGTGCAATGACTCGGGCAGGTGGCTGAGTTGGACCACACTGGCTTCGCACACCGCACAGGCATAACGCAGCACATGGCGCAACTGGCGGACATTGCCCGGCCAGTGATAACCGAGCAGGCATTCCAGCGCCGCGCTGCTCAATTGCACCGTTCCCCCGCAGAGCGCTGACTCCTCGGCAAGAATTCGATTGATCAGCGCCAGCCGGTCGCTGCGTTCGCGCAACGGTGGTAGCTGGAAACGCGCGCCACCGAGGCGGAAATACAAATCCTCACGAAACTCGCCAGCGGTCACCAGGGTCTCCAGGTCGCGGTGGGTGGCGCAGATCACTTGGATGTCCACGGCCTTGCGGCGAGATGCCCCCAGCGGCGCCACTTCACCCTCGGCCAGCACCCGCAGCAGGCGGGTCTGCAAGGCCAGCGGCATGTCACCGATCTCATCCAGGAACAAGGTGCCGCCATCGGCCTGCTGCAGCAGGCCTTGCATACCTTTGGCCGAGGCACCGGTGAAGGCGCCGGCGACGTAGCCGAACAATTCGCTTTCGATCAGGCTTTCGGGAATGGCGGCGCAATTCAACGCCACGAAAGGGCGATCACGGCGCTGGCTGGCCTGGTGCAACTGCCGGGCGAACACTTCCTTGCCGGAACCGGTTTCGCCCTGGATCAGCACTGGCAGGTTGCGATCCTTGACCCGTACCGCCAGGCGCAGGCTGTCGGCCAGGCGCGAATCGATCTCGGCCGGCGTCATCGCCACCCGCGGACGCGGATTGGCCCGCTGGCGGGGTGCGCTCAAGCGGCCATGCAAAGCGTGATCGAGGAAGCAGAGGCTTTCGTCCCGGGCCCGGTGCAGCCGCTGCTGGTCGAACACCTGGCCGATGTGTTGCGGCAACTGTCCGTAATGTTGCAGCAGGTATTGGCGGGCGGCCGGGTTCAGGGCTTGCAGGCAACCGTCGTCGTCCCAGGCGAACAGGAAGTCCGGCTGGCTGTCGACGTAGCCAGCGTTGCGATGGGCCCGCAGCACCCAGTAGCCCTGGGCACTGCTCATGAAAAACGCCTGCTCGATCTCCCGGGCGCTCTGCACCACCATTTGCCGGATCAGGTGCTGCGAGCGTCGATCATCCGGCGAGCGCACTGCCGAGACATCCAGCACCCCGAGCAATTCGCCCCGGGGGTCGAAGACCGGTGCGGCGGAGCAGGTCAGGCCAATGAACGCCGCGCGGAAATGGTCGCGCTTGTGCACCGTCACCGGGGCTTTGCCCGTGAGCACCGCCGCCACGCCACAGGTGCCTTCTTCACCCTCTGACCAACACGTGCCCAGGTACAGCCCGGCCTTGCGGCAGTCATTGCGGATCGTGGTTTCCACCCGATAGTCGATGGTCTGGCCCTGGGCATCGGTCAAGAGCACGCAGTAGTCGGCATCACGTACCCGGCCATGGAGGCGGGCCACTTCTTCGCTGGCGATATTGAGGAACAGCTCGGAGCGCTCGCGGCATTGCTTGAGCACGTCCTGGGACAGGATGCGCGGGCCCTGCAGCGAACCGGGGTCCAGGTGATGTTGCTCCAGGGAGCGGCGCCAGGAGTCGAGGATCAGGTCCGGGACAGGCAGTTGAGGCAATTGCGCCGCGTTTTTCACCACGCGGCTGACGCAATCCACGTGCGCCCGGGAGTGAGCGGAAAGCATAGGGGCCTCCGATTCAGCTTCTTGTCGTTGTGCGCACATTAAGCGCCGTTCGCCGGGTGCAGACAAGCACGACGGGTTGTTCGGCAGGTGTGAGACGCCACGTCTCAGCGTCTCGCCGCCACCTCGTGCAGGCTGACATGGAGCGTCTCAGCGGGGCTCGCCTGGCCTTATCGAACATCACGCCTGGAACGCTCTGGTCCGGCTGTCTCCTGGGTTTTTCCGGTAACTGGCACCGCCCTTGCTCTACCCCTGGAGCCCGCCCGTCGGGCCATCCAATAATAACAACGAGGTGTCTATGTTCTCCTGTCCAGGCCGTTCGCCTGATCTTCCCACGGTGGCACCATGAGCCGCCGGCCACTGACCGTGGGCATCATCGCCAACCCCGCATCGGGCCGCGACGTGCGGCGCCTGACCGCCAATGCCGGGCTGTTTTCCAGCACCGACAAGGTCTCGGTGATCCAGCGCCTGTTGGCCGCTTTCGGTGCCACCGGCATCGAGCAGGTGTTGATGCCCACCGACATGATTGGCATGGCCGCCGCTGTGCTGAAGAACAGCCACAGCCGCCAGGCCCGCAGCAGCCACTGGCCGGCCCTGGAGTTCCTCGACCTGACCCTGCGCCAGACCGTCGAAGACACCCGCCAGGCCGCGCGCCTGATGGCCGAGCGCGAGGTGGCGCTGATCGCCGTGCTCGGTGGCGACGGTACCCACAAGGCGGTGGCCGCCGAAGTGGGGGACATCCCGTTGCTGACCCTGTCCACCGGCACCAACAACGCCTTTCCCGAACTGCGCGAGGCCACCAGTGCCGGGCTGGCCGGTGGGTTGTATGCCAGCGGCCGGGTCCCGGAGCAGATCGGTTTGCGCCGCAACAAGCGTTTACTGGTTTGCGACGCCGGACGTGGCCTGCGGGAAGTCGCCTTGGTGGACGTCGCCGTGTCGCCCCTGCGTTTTGTCGGCGCCCGGGCCATCAGTCGGGCGCAGGACCTGGCCGAAGTGTTCGTGACCTTCGCCGAACCGCAGTCCATCGGCCTGTCGGCGCTATGCGGCTTGTGGTTGCCGGTGTCACGCCAGGCACCGGGTGGTGCCTGGATGCGCCTGGACCCGCAATCCCCCGAAGCGCTGCTGGTGCCGCTCGCGCCGGGCCTGTTGCAGGGCTGTGGCGTGCTCGCCGCCGGCCCCCTGGAACCCGGTGTCGCCCATGGCCTGTCGCTCTCCAGCGGCACCCTGGCCCTGGACGGCGAGCGGGAAATCGAATTCAACGTGCATGACCGACCCACGGTCACCCTCGATGCCGGCGGTCCACTGAGCATCGACGTCAACGCGGTGCTGGCCTACGCCGCGCAACAACGTTTGCTGGCCATCGGCCGCGAACACCCGCAACACCCCCTGAACCTTCAAGACACCCCTGGAGAATAAAAATGTCGACACCGCTCACCCACGATCAACTGCTGCACGCCTATCAGGTGATGCGCACCATCCGCGCCTTTGAAGAGCGCCTGCACGTGGAGTTCGCCACCGGCGAGATCCCCGGGTTCGTCCACCTGTATGCCGGCGAAGAAGCCTCGGCCGCAGGCGTCATGGCCCACCTGGGCGATGACGATTGCATTGCCTCCAACCACCGTGGCCATGGCCATTGCATCGCCAAGGGCGTGGACGTCTACGGGATGATGGCCGAGATCTACGGCAAGAAAACCGGCGTCTGCCAAGGCAAGGGCGGCTCGATGCACATCGCCGACTTCGAGAAAGGCATGCTCGGCGCCAATGGCATTGTCGGCGCCGGCGCGCCCCTGGTGGTCGGCGCGGCTTTGGCGGCCCGGCTCAAGGGCACCGACAGCGTCGCCGTGGTGTTTTTCGGCGATGGCGGCTCCAACGAGGGCGCGGTGTTCGAAGCCATGAACATGGCCTCGGTGTGGAACCTGCCGTGCCTGTTCGTCGCGGAAAACAACGGCTACGCCGAAGCCACCGCGTCCAATTGGTCGGTGGCCTGCGATCACATCGCCGACCGCGCGGCCGGGTTCGGCATGCCCGGCGTGACCGTCGACGGCTTCGACTTCTTTGCCGTGCATGAAGCCGCCGGGGCCGCCGTCGAACGCGCCCGTGCCGGGGAGGGACCGTCGCTGATCGAGGTCAAGCTGACCCGCTACTACGGCCACTTCGAGGGCGACGCCCAGACCTACCGGGCCCCCGACGAGGTCAAGCACTTCCGTGAAAACCAGGACTGCCTGATGCAGTTCCGCGAGCGCACCACTCGGGCCGGCTTGCTCACCGTCGAGCAACTGGACCAGATCGACAAGGAAGTGGACCTGCTGATTGAAAACGCCGTGTACAAGGCCAAGTCCGATCCCAAGCCCTCCGCGGCGGACCTGCTGACCGACGTCTACGTCAGCTATCCCTGAACGCCCTCCGAACAACAAGAATAGAGAACTCCATCATGGCGAGAAAAATCAGCTATCAGCAGGCAATCAACGAAGCGCTGGCCCAGGAGATGCGCCGGGACTCAAGCGTGTTCATCATGGGTGAGGACGTGGCCGGTGGCGCTGGCGCACCCGGTGAAAAAGACGCCTGGGGCGGTGTACTTGGGGTGACCAAGGGCCTTTACGACCAGTTCCCCGGGCGCGTGCTGGACACGCCACTCTCGGAAATCGGTTACGTCGGCGCGGCAGTCGGGGCTGCCACCTGCGGCGTACGCCCGGTGTGCGAACTGATGTTCGTCGACTTTGCCGGGTGCTGCCTGGACCAGATCCTCAACCAGGCGGCGAAGTTTCGCTACATGTTCGGCGGCAAGGCTTCCACGCCCCTGGTGATCCGCACCATGGTCGGCGCCGGCCTGCGCGCCGCCGCCCAGCATTCGCAGATGCTCACGTCCTTGTGGACGCACATTCCGGGGCTGAAAGTGGTCTGCCCGTCATCGCCCTACGACGCCAAGGGCCTGCTGATCCAGGCGATCCGCGACAACGACCCGGTGATCTTCTGCGAGCACAAGTTGCTCTACAGCATGCAGGGTGAAGTGCCGGAAGAGCTCTACACCATCCCCTTTGGCGAGGCCAACTTCCTGCGCGACGGCAAGGACGTGACCCTGGTGTCCTACGGACGCATGGTCAACACCGCGATGGACGCCGCGCGCAGCCTGGCCGGGCGCGGTATCGACTGCGAAGTCATCGACCTGCGGACCACCAGCCCGATGGACGAGGACAGCATCCTCGAAAGCGTGGAGAAGACCGGGCGCCTGGTGGTGATCGACGAGGCCAACCCGCGCTGTTCCATGGCCACCGATATTTCCGCGCTGGTGGCGCAAAAAGCCTTCGGCGCGCTCAAGGCCCCGATCGAAATGGTCACCGCGCCGCACACGCCGGTGCCGTTCTCCGATGCCCTGGAAGACCTGTACATCCCTGACGCGGCGAAGATCGAGCAAGCCGTGCTCAACGTGATCGAGTGGAGCAAGCGCTGATGAGCCAGATTCATACCTTGACCATGCCCAAGTGGGGCCTGTCGATGACCGAGGGCCGGGTCGATGCCTGGCTCAAGGAGGAGGGCCAGGCCATCGCCAAGGGCGATGAAGTGATGGATGTCGAGACGGACAAGATCTCCAGCAGCGTCGAGGCGCCGTTCTCCGGAATCCTGCGCCGGCAGGTTGCCCGCCAGGACGAAACCCTGGCGGTCGGCGCCTTGCTCGGCATCGTCGTCGACGGCGAGGCCAGCGACGCCGAGATCGACGCGGTCATCGAGCAGTTCCAGTCCAGCTTCGTGCCCGGTGACGCAGCCGATGAAGACAGCGGTCCGACACCGCAGAAAGTCGAGTTGAACGGCCGGGTGATTCGCTATTTCGAACGCGGCGAGGGCGGCGTGCCGTTGGTGCTGGTGCACGGTTTCGGCGGCGACCTGAACAATTGGCTGTTCAACCATGAAGCACTGGCCGTCGGGCGACGGGTCATTGCCCTGGACCTGCCGGGCCATGGCGAATCTTCGAAAACCCTGCAACGCGGCGACCTGGACGAGCTGAGCGGCGTGGTGCTGGCCTTGCTCGATCACCTGGACATCAACGCTGTGCATCTGGTGGGGCATTCCATGGGTGGGGCGGTGGCGCTGAATGCCGCGCGTCTGATGCCTCAGCGCGTACGGTCGCTGACCTTGATCGGCAGCGCCGGGCTGGGCGCGCAGATCAACGGCGGCTACCTGCAAGGTTTCGTCGAAGCGGCCAACCGCAACTCCCTCAAGCCGCCACTGGTGCAACTGTTCTCCAATGCCGAGCTGGTCACGCGGCAGATGCTCGACGACATGCTTAAGTACAAGCGCCTGGAAGGCGTGGACGCCGCGCTGCGGCAACTGTCGGCGACGCTGTTCGCCGACGGCCACCAGCAGATGGACCTGCGCGATGTGGTACAGGCCGGTCACGTACCAACCCTGGTGATCTGGGGCAGCGACGACGCAATCATCCCGGCGGCCCACAGCGAAGGGCTGGATGCCCAGGTAGAAGTGCTCCCCGGCCAGGGCCACATGGTGCAGATGGAAGCGGCCGAGCAGGTCAATCGATCGATTATCGAGTTCATCGCACAGCACTGACCCAGCGGGCGGCGATGAATCGCCGCCCCATAAAATATTCTGGAGGCAACTATGAACGTTTCAATCAAGCCGATCCGCAGCATGCGCGCCGCCGTCTGGCATGGCCGCAACGACATTCGCGTCGAAGACGTGCCACTGCCGGTTTCGCCGCCCGCCGGATGGGTGCAGATCCGCGTGCAATGGTGCGGCATCTGCGGCTCGGACCTGCATGAATACGTGGCCGGGCCGGTGTTCATCCCGGTGGACGCGCCGCACCCGCTGACCGGAATCAAGGGCCAATGCATCCTCGGCCACGAGTTCTGCGGCGAAATCGTCGAACTGGGCGCCGGCGTCGAGGGTTTCAGCGTCGGCGAACCGGTGGCGGCCGATGCTTGCCAGCACTGCGGCACTTGTTATTACTGCACCCACGGGCTTTACAACATCTGCGAGAACCTGGCCTTCACCGGGCTGATGAACAACGGTGCGTTCGCGGAGTTGGTCAACGTGCCGGCGAACCTGCTCTACAAACTGCCTGCCGACTTTCCGACCGAGGCCGGTGCGTTGATCGAGCCGTTGGCGGTGGGCATGCATGCGGTGAAAAAGGCCGGCAGCCTGCTGGGTCAGAACGTGGTGGTGGTCGGCGCCGGGACCATTGGGCTGTGCACCATCATGTGCGCCAGGGCGGCCGGCGCGGCCCAGGTGATTGCCCTGGAAATGTCCGGTGCCCGCAAGGCCAAGGCCCTGGAAGTCGGCGCGAGCCATGTGATCGATCCGAACGAGTGCGACGCCCTGGCCGAAGTCCGCCGCCTGACCGCTGGCCTGGGGGCCGATGTCAGTTTCGAATGCATTGGCAACAAGCACACCGCCAAGCTGGCCATCGACCTGATCCGCAAGGCCGGCAAATGCGTGTTGGTGGGGATTTTCGAGGAACCGAGCGAGTTCAACTTCTTTGAACTGGTCTCCACCGAGAAACAAGTGCTCGGCGCGCTGGCTTACAACGGTGAGTTCGCCGATGTGATTGCCTTCATCGCCGACGGCCGCCTGGACATCTCGCCGCTGGTGACCGGGCGCATCCAGTTGGAGGAGATCGTCGGGCAGGGCTTCGAGGAACTGGTGAACAACAAGGAGCACAACGTGAAGATCATCGTGTCTCCCGCACGGATCTGAGAGCGCCCGGGTGGGCGATTTGGCGATGGCCGGCAGCGACCGTCGCCTTTTTTTCGGCGTAGCGCTTCAGTCGGGCCGATAGTCTCGCCAGACAGTTGCTTCGTTGAGTTGCAGTGTTTGTTCTTCTTGCTGCCGAAACCTACGGTCGCAGTCGAGGAAAAACTCATCGAGCTGCGGTGGCTTGACATCCGTGCCGCTGAGCATCGAATGCACCTGGCCGCGGTGATGGATCTGATGTTCGAACAGGTGCAACAGCAGTCGGTCGATTCGTTCGAGCACCACACCGTCGGCACGCACCAGGTCGACGGAGCGGGCGAGGTCTTTTTCTCGCAGTGATTCGCAGAAGGCCACAAGCCGCTGGTCGGTTTGAGTCTGGCTCTGCATGAGCTGGGCAAAGGGCAGGATCTCGGAGAAATCCTTTATCTGGCCGTCACGATCACCTTCAAGGGCGGTGAGGTAGTAACGGTCCACTTCCAGGATGTGGCAAAGCGTGGCTTGGATGGACGGGAAGAACCCCGTGCGCTGGGCCACATATTCGGCCTCGCTCAGTTGCGCGCAGGTGTTGAGCAGCCTGTGATTGGCCCATTGGTTGTTCAGGGCCTGGGCCAGGAAATAGTTCATGGGAAGCCTCCCTGTCATGGCCGCCACAAATCCTGTGGGAGCGGGCTTGCTCGCGAAGACGGCGGCACATACAGCATAGTCCTACCAGACAGACCGCTTTCGCGAGCAAGCCCGCTCCCACACAGGCCTCCTTACTTTCTTGGGGGAGGTCTTAAAGCCCCACATCCGGCAACGCCGGCCGATTGGCCATGGCCTTGGCCATGATCTGCTCCACATACACTCGGTCTTCCTCTGGCAGGGCCAGGCGCGGTGGGCGGGTGAGGGCGCTGCCGCGGCCGGCGATGGCTTCGCACAGCTTGATGCATTGCACCAGGTCGGCGCGGGCGTCCAGGTGCAGGATCGGCATCAACCATTCGTAGATCGGCATCGCTTCGGCAAAGCGTCCGGCGCGGGCCAGGCGGAAAATGGTTTCGCCTTCTTTCGGGAACACGTTGGACATGCCCGAGACCCAGCCTTCGGCGCCCACGGCGAGGCTCTCCAGCACCACGTCATCGAGGCCGGCGAACAATACAAAGCGATCGCCGACTTCGTTGCGCACGTCGATGAAGCGCCGGGTATCGCCGGAGGAATCCTTGAAGCACACCACGTTGTCGCAATCGGCCAGGGAAATCAGGATGTCTGGGGTCACGTCATTCTTGTAGATCGGCGGGTTGTTGTAGACCATCAGCGGCACATCGGCGTGGCGGGCCACGTAGCGGAAATGCTCGGCGGTCTCGAAGGGCTTGGAGCCATAGACCAGCGCCGGCATCAGCATCACCCCGTCGACGCCCACCTTGCGCACTGCGTTGGCGACCTTGGCGGCCTGCACGCTGGTGAACTCGGCCACGCCGCAGATCACCGGCACGCGGCCACGGGAGGCGTCCACCGCGACTTCGGTCACGGCGATTTTTTCCTCGGCGCTCAGGGACGTGTTTTCCCCCACCGAGCCGCAGACCACCAGGCCGGAAACGCCATCGCGAATGACGTTGGAAATCACTTGGTGGGTTTTTTCCAGGTTGATGGAAAAGTCGTCGTTGAATTGCGTGGTGACGGCGGGGAAAACGCCGCTCCAGTTGATGCGTTTGCTCATGGTTGTCTCCGGTGGTTAATAGTGTGTGGCGAGGGGATTTAGCGAAACGTCGCACCGCCCCGTTGGGCCGCGAAGCGGTCCTGAAATCTGGCGACTCGGTGTATCAGTAGGAACCAGGGGGCTGCTTCGCAGCCCAACGGGGATAAATCCCCTCGCCACAGGGGTGTGTGCAAGTTGAAAGATCATGCGCCAGGCCAGGTGTCTGAAAGCCGATAGCCCTGGGGCCACGGATCGGCCGGGTCGAGCAACAGCTGATGGGTTCCGGTGATCCACGCCCGTCCGGCGATACACGGATAAATCGCCGGGCGTCCGGCCACGTCGGTCAGTGAGTCGATGCGGCAGTGGAATTCGGAGCCGATGATCGAGCGGCCGATAAACCGCTCGCCCACCTGCATCAAGCCCTTGGCGTGCAACACCGCCATGCGTGCCGAGCAACCGGTGCCGGTGGGGGAACGGTCGATCTTGCCAGGCTGAATCACCACGGCGTTGGCGCCGGTGGCAATGCCATTCTCCTGGACGATGGGCGCGGCGATCTGGCAGAACGAGATGTGCGACCAATCAGGATTCAACGGGTGCACGAAGCCCAGTTGTTCGTTGGCGGCGCGGGTGATCTTCAAGCCCACGGCCACCAGCTCGGCGGCTTCCTCGGGGCGAATGGCAAAGCCCAGGCGTTGGGCGTCGACGATGACAAAGCTGTCGCCGCCATAAGCGGTGTCCACCTGCAGGGAGCCCAGGCCTTCGACTTCGATCCAGGCATCGAGGCGGTCGGCGAAGGAGGGCACGTTCTTGATCTCGACCCGTTGCACCTTGCCGTCGCGGCAGTCGGCCACCGCCTCGATCAGGCCGCCGGGCGCTTCCAGTACCAGGCGGGTCTGGGGCTCGGTCATCGGCAGGATGCCGCTGTCCAGCAACACGGTGGCGACGCACAGCGAGTTGGAGCCGGACATCGGCGGGGTGTCGGCTGGTTCCATGATGATCCAGGCCATCTGCGCACGCGGGTCCTTGGCTGGCACCAGCAGGTTGACGTGACGGAACACACCGCCACGGGGTTCGTTGAGGACGAAGTTGCGTAGGGTCTGGTCCTGGGCGATCCAGCGTGACTGCTCCCACACCGTGGCACCGGGTGGTGGCGCGACACCGCCGACGATCACATCGCCGACTTCGCCCTCGGCGTGGCAACTGACTACATGGATGATTTTTGATGAGCGCATGGATCAAATCCTTTGTTGTCTGGTCGGGCCTCATCGCGAGCAAGCTCGCTCCCACATTGAAATGCGTTCCCCTGTGGGAGCGAGCTTGCTCGCGATAGGGCCATCCGCTATTTCACCGACTTGAGAAACGCCGCCGTCTCCGGCTGCACCGGGTTGCCGATCACCTGGTCCGGCGGGCCGATTTCATGGACCCGCCCATTGCAAAAGAACGCCACGCGGTCGGACACGTCCCGGGCGAAGCGGATCTCGTGGGTCACCAGCACCATGGTCATGCCGTCTTCGGCGAGCATGCGCATGGTGTCCAGCACCTCGCCCACCAGTTGCGGATCCAGGGCCGAGGTGGCTTCGTCGAAGAGCATGTAGTCCGGCGACATCGCCAGCGCCCGGGCGATCGCCATGCGCTGCTGCTGGCCGCCGGAAAGCTTGCCGGGGAAGGCCTTGAGCTTGTCCCCCAGGCCCACATGTTCAAGCTGCTTCACCGCCAGTGCCTCGGCGTCCTGCTTGCTCTTGCCCAGCACCTTGCGCGGCGCCAGCATCACGTTTTCCAGTACGGTCAGGTGAGGGAAGGCGTTCCATTGCTGGAAGACGATGCCGATCTTCTGCCGCAAACGATTGAGATCAGTGGCCCGGTCATGGACCTCGATGCCGTCCACGCGGATGCTGCCTTTCTGGATGGGCTCAAGGCCGTTGATGCACATCAGCAGGGTCGACTTGCCAGAGCCGGAACCGCCGATGATCGACACCACTTCGCCCTTATCCACCGTCAGGCTCACACCCTTGACCACTTCCAGGTCGCCGAAGGATTTGTGTACGTTTTCGATCTCAATCATTTTCCTGCCACCTTCTTTCCAGGCGTGCGCCGAGGCGGGCGACCACCAGGCTCATGACGTAGTAAATGAGGCCCGCGATGCACAGCACCAGCAGGGGTTCCTGAATGCGCGTGACGATGGTTTGCGACGCCCGCAGCAATTCGACGATGCCGATCCACATCACCAGCGCGGTGTCCTTCATCACGCCCAGCACCAGGTTCAGCCAGCCGGGAAAGGCCACCCGCGTGGCAATCGGCAGGACGATGAAGCGCAGGTCCTGCACATAGCTCAGGCCCAGCGACCGGCTGGCCCGGCGGGTGCTCAACGGCACCGCCAGCACGCCACCGCGGACGATCTCGGTGAAGTACGCCGCGGCGTAGATCCCGAGCACGATGCAGCCGACGGCAAAGGCACTGAGGTTCAGGCCGGCGATGCTCTTGAGGGAGTTGAACAGCACGAACTGGATCAGCAGCGGCACACTGCGAAACACGTCCAGCAGCCAGGCCAGCGGCAGGCTGGCCCGCGGCAAGAGCGCCCGCAACAGGCCGAACAGCAACCCAGCGAGAGTGCCCAGCAGGATCGACCACACGGTCAGCTGCAGCGTGACCCAGGCCCCCTCGAGCAAATACAGCAGGTCGTTGACGCTGAGGCTTGTAGAAAACATGACCCACCCTCCTCAGTAACGAAACAAGCGCCAGGACAACAGCCGGGCCAACCCGACGATCAGCTTGGCGATCAGGTAATACAGCACCGCCGCGAGGGCGAAGTATTCGAAGGTGCGGAAGGTCTTGACGTTGTATTCCTGGGTGACACCGGTGAGGTCGTTGTTCAGGCCGACCACCACCCCCAGGGATGTCATCAGCACCGCCCAGACCATCTGGTTGGTCAACGGGTAGAAGACGATGCGCAACAGTTGCGGGACGATGATCATCCGGTACGCCTGGAAGGCACTCATCCCCAACGAACGGGCGGCGCGCATTTGCGTACCGGGCACGGCCTTGAGGCCGCCGCGAAAGTTTTCCGCCAGGTAGCCGGCGTTGTTGAAGGTGATCCCGGCCAGCAAGGCCAGCCAGGAACTGACGTGCAGCCCGAGGGAGCCGAGGCCGAAGTAGAGGATGTAGATCTGGAACAGCGAGGGCGTGTTGCGGGCGATGGATACCCAGCCATTGCCCACGCCTCGCAGCAAGCGATTCGGGGCCTGGCGCATCACCGTCAGCACCAGGGCGATCAGCACGCCGAAAATCATCGACAGCGCAGCGGTCTCGAAGGTCACCCAGGCCCCGGCGAGCATGTCGGGCAGGGCGCGCAAGGCTGGGCGCCATTGGAAGCTGTAGTCAAACATGGGTCGGGCTCCCAGTGCGGTTCGGTTGTAGCCACGTCGGCGGCTGGCCGCGAGTCGCGGCGGTGCACGCGGCCTCGACGCAATCGGCGAGGGCGGCAAAGTGCACCCCGCGACCGACCAGGCCGGGTGCGTAGTGGGCGTACTTACCGGAGTTGGTCATCAGGGTGGTGGCGTGGGGCGGAATCACCGGCTCACCCAACATGCACCAACAGGTGTCGGTCACCAGCACCGCGCCGAAGGCCTCGATGGCGGTCAGATACCCGGCTTTGCGGGCATGCTCCAGCACCGCCCGGCCGCAGGTGATTGCCAGCACCACATAGGGATGCTTGACCCGGCCCGCGCACAAGGTCGCGAGGGCGGCGAATTCACTGAGGGAGAAATGCGGATTGCCCAGGGACACCACGTCCACCCAGTTATCGCGGGCGCTGTTGAGTTCGCGCCAACTGGCAAGCAGGCCCGCGGCATCGACGCTTTCGTGTGGTAACGCGACGTCACGCTCCAGGACATCGGCCGGGTCGAGGGCTTCCGGTGTCACCCCGGCGATGTGGAACAGCGGTGCGGCGCTGGTGGTGGCGAACGCGGCGCCGAAGGCCTTGAGGTCGTCCAGGCTCGGTGCGGCGCGTTCCAGGCCGCGTATCAGCGGAATACGCCGGCCGGCCAGACTCCCGATGTGGTAGCCCAGCAGCGGATAGAAACTGTCATCGACTTTGCCCAGCGCCGGCACGTCGACGATCAGCCGGGCCCTGCGCGGATCGTCGAGATGGCAGCCGGTCAACGGTGCCCGCCCGCAGAGGGCGATGCAGATGTCGAGGAAGTCCGGGTACTTTTGCGTGCGCGCGCCCAACACGCTGTTGGCATAGACCACCGCGTTGGATTCGGCCCAGACGATTTGCTCGCCAGCCTTTGGCGCGGTGTCCAGCAGATAGGGGGCGCAGGTGAAACTCAGCTGGGCGCCCATCGCCATGTAGGCATCGCCCAAGGCACTGGCCGGCTCGCCCAGCGCCGGGTCGACACCCAGCTCGCGCCAGCGACGCTGGTCCACGGAGATGGAATTGAGGGTGGTGGGCACGCGAACTTTCGCGCCCCATTGCACCAGTTGCTCGGCAAAGCGCAGGCTGGCGGGACCGGTGTAGATGCAGCCGTCGATGTGGGCCTGGGTCACGTCCAGCAATTGCGTGGCGCCCTGGATCTCGGCCATGCGCAGCACAATGTGCATCGCCACTTGGGCAGCTTTGCCATGGCTGCCGTCGAGCAATGCCCGGTCTTGTTCGGTCAGTTCCAGGGTTGAGAACGTGGGCGGCTGGGACGCCGCGTACGAACCCTGCCAGCCGTCGTCCAGGGGGCGGCCAGACAATGTCAGGACATCGCCTTCCAGACGGACAAAACCCTGGCCGCGCAGCCCATTGAAGGCCTCGTGTCCTACGCACAACACCGGCAGCGAACGCTGGAAAATCACCTGCGCCACCAGCACGCCCAGGGTCAGGATTTCATCGGCTTCGGCCAGCACCAGGGCTGCGGGGGCGTGGCCGTTGCTGATCAGTTCCATCAAGACGCTGCTGCCGGTACAGGAGCCGCGTCCGCTGGGAATCGCCAATACGCGCCCGGCCAGGTGCTGGCCACTCAAGGGATGGTGCCGGTCGATGACCTCGCCACTGGCTGGATCGACGCCGCCCCAGAAACTCAGCCCCACCTCGGCGAACAGCAGGGCGCCCTGGGCGGCACCCTCCACCAGGCTGCGGCCTTTCACACGGACAGGCGTGCTTGGCATGCGCCGATCCTCAGTAGTAGACCTGGGGAACGGTCAGGTTGGCCGGCGGGATGTCGGTGCCGACCCATTTGACGAACAACTCCTTGTAGCGGCCGGTGCGCACCTGCTGGTTGACGAACAGGTTGAGGTAGTTGAGCAGGCCGTACTCGCTGCGCTTGGCCCCGAGGGACACGTAGTCGATGACGTAGGGCGCGTCACCGGCGATCTTCAGGCCCTTGTACTTGCCCGACTTGATGGTCGCGGCGGCCACGGTGTTGGTCACCACGGTGGCATCGATGTGCCCCTGGGCGACGGCCAGCAGGGTGTCGTTCTGCGACTGGTAGGCGCGGAAGCTGCCGCTGCCCCAGCTCTTCTGGTCCTTCTCCAGGGCGATGGCTTCGTAGGTGCTACTGGTGTTGCCCAAGGCTTTGCCCTTGAGGTCGGCGTAGCTGTTGATGCCGGTGTTGTCGCGGGTCAGCACCACCATCTGGAAGGCGAAGTAGGGCACGGTCAGGCCGACGGTCTTGGCTCGCTCCAAGGTGTCCGACGTGGAAGCGACGATGACGTCGGCGCGCCCGGACAGCAGCGCGGGGATTCGGTCGGAGAACGGCGTTTCCACCACTTCGGCGTCTACGCCGAGGACCTTCGCCAGGTCCTGGCAATAGTCCACGTCGAATCCTGCCGGTTTGTTGCTTTCGTCGCGAAAGCCCATGGGTGGGAAATCCAGGGTCACGGCGCAGCGCAGTTTGCCGGAACCGATGATGTCGTCGAGTTTGTCGGCGTGGGCCGGGGCGATGAAAAGCGGGGTGAGGACAACGCTGAGGGCTACGGCCAATGCAGGGTTTTTCATAAATGCCTCGCTGTCGAATAAATGCGGTGAAATATCGTATTGAGGATTTCGTATACGATATTAAATAAGCAATCGGCATGCCTGTTTCGAGTTGAGTCGCAGTGATTGTGTGGGAGGACTGACCTAGAGGCTTTTCCGGCGGGCGGTGGCATACAGGGGCAGGGTGCTACGTTGGCCTGTGGTGTTACAGATGGGAGCAGCCACGGGATCCGACGCCCCATCAGGGAACATGGATCAGCGCTGATTCTCGCGATATTGGCTGGGCGACAGGCTGGTCAGGGCGCGGAACTGGCGACTGAAGGCGCTGTGATCGGTGTAACCGCAGCGCAGGGCGATCTCGGTGATCGGCAGGTCCTGGTCGAGCAACAGCCGCGAGGCTTCCTCCAGCCTGGCCTTGTGAATCATCTGTCGCGGCGTGAGTTGGAAGATGCGCTTGCAGTGCCGTTCCAGTTGCGCCACCGACAATTCGGCGATGGTGGTCAGCTCGGCAAGGCTGATGGGGCGGGCGAAGTGCTGCTTGATATGGGCGTCCACCGCCGCCAGTTTGTGAAACGCCGGGTGGCTCGATTGCGGCAGTTGCAGGTCGCGGGAAATGCCGGCCAGGCCGACGATCCGGCCCTCCGGATCGTGCAGGGCGAGCTTGTGGGTCAGGCACCATACGGGCTGGTTGCCGTAATACAAATGCAGTTCGAGCTGGTCGGCCAACTCCCGCCCGCTGGCCAGCACCCGGCGATCCTGTTCGGTGTACAGCGGGCCGAAGCGTTCGGGGAACACCTGGTCGGCGGTGAGGCCGAGCAGGTCGCTGCGGTGTTTGAAACCGCAGCGCCGGGCCAGGGTCTGGTTGACGAAGGCGTAGCGGGCCTGCGGGTCCTTGATGAAAAACACCACGTCCGTGAGGGTGTCCAGCAGCGGGGCGATGGGTTGCAGGCTGCCTAGCAGGGTGTCGAGGTCGCAAGGGGCTAGGGAGGTGAGCGAGGGGTACATGGTCTGGATTCTGAGAGGACGCAGAGATCATAGAGCCAAAACCATTGAGGCAGGAAGGTCTGGAACCGACTCGGTCTACTGTGGGAGGGGGCTTGCTCGCGAAGGCGTCGGTACATTCAAAATCGTTGCAAGCTGAGCCACCGCTTTCGCGAGCAAGCCCGCTCCCACAATAGAATATCAGTCCGGTTCAGGTGGGCGGGGTTTCTGCCAGGTTCAGCAAGGTCTCGATCCGCGCCGGGCTGAAGGGCGGGCGCGGCAGGGGTGGAGTCCAGCCTAGCAGGTGTTCCAGGGCGGCGCCGCACACCCGGCCCTGGCAGGCGCCCATGCCGCAGCGGCTGGCCAGTTTCGCTTCGCGCCAGTTGTCATGACCGGCCAGTTCGCCATACGGTACGTCCTCGCAGCGGCAGACCAGGGTGTCCGCCGTGGCCAGGGTCTTGAGGCGTGGATCGAGGGCGAAGGCCGTGTTCAGGGCCCGGGCGAAATCCTGCCAACGTGCGCGACGGGGCCACAGCTGTTGGGCGGCGCCGCTGTTGCCGACGGCGGCGTGGCCGGCGATGGCGCCTTCCACCAGCGCCAGTTCGCTGCCGCCGAAACCGGTGCACTCACCGGCGGCGTAATGTTCGCGGCGAGAGGTCGCTTGCCACGCGTCCACCGCCAGCGCCTGGTCTGCGACCGCGCAGCCCAAGGCCTGGCCCAACTGGGTATTGGGAATGAGCCCGAAACCGCAGGCGAGCCGATCGCAGGCCAATTCAATCGTCTTGCCTTGCTGGTGCAGGCGCACGCCCTCCAGCCGTTCCCGGCCGAGGGCTTCCACCACATGGGTGTCGGTGCGGTAGTGCCGGTCGAACAGGCTGAACGATTGGAAAAACTTCCCCGGCCAGCGGGGCAATTGCGCGGCGAAACCGGCGACGGCGCCGCGCCGGGCCTGCTCGGCGATGCGTACCACCTGTGCGCCCTGATGTTTTGCCGTGGCGGCGCTGGCCAGCAGCAAGGGGCCGCTACCGGCGATGACCAACCGTTCGCCGCGCACTGGCAAGCCGCCCTTGATCAACGCCTGCAACCCGCCGGCGCCGGTCACGCCGGGCAGTGTCCAGCCGGGAAACGGCAGCAGCAGCTCGCGGGCACCCGTGCACAGGATCAAGCGCTCGTAGCTGATCTGCCAGCCACGCTCGGCATCTTCCACCAGCAAGGTTTTATCCGCCGCGCAGGCGATCACGCGAGTACCGGCATGGCAGCGTACGTTGGCGCAGGTGTGCAGTTGATCGCGCAGGCGTCGGGCGGCGGCGGACAGGTTGGCCTGGGGGCCGTCGCGCCAGATCTGCCCGCCGGGCAGCGGGTTGTCATCCAGCAGCACGATGCGTGCACCGCTGCTGGCCGCGGCGAGGGCAGCGGCCATGCCCGCGGGGCCGGCGCCGATGATCAGCAGGTCGGTGGTTTCGTTCATGGTCGGGTCTGCACATGCATGCCATCGAGGCAGACCGTCTGGCAGGCCAGGCGGCGGCGACCATCGATCAACACCCGGCACTCCTGGCAGATGCCCATGCCGCACAAGGGCGCCCGTCGCTGGCCGCTGACCGAGGTGCGGCTGCAACCGTCCGCGCCCAGCGCCAATGCCGCCGCGACGCTGGTGCCGTTGGCCACTGACAAGGGGTGGCCGTCGAGGAATAGATCAGGCATGGGCCGGCTCTCCAAGGAAACGCTGCGGCAGGTAAGCTTGAGGCGCCAGCGGCGAGGTTTCGTCGAACAGCTGGGCCACCAGCAAGTCGGCCGTCGCCGGTGCCGTGGTGACGCCCAGGCCTTCGTGACCGACCGCCAGCCACAGCCCCTTGCGCTGTGGATGTTGACCCACCAGCGGCAAGCCGTCGGGGCTCGCCGCGCGGAAACCGGTCCAGGCCCTGATGCCGTTAAGATGCGCCAACCCGGGCATGTATTCGACGGCGCGCTTGAGCATCTTCGCCAACATCCAGCCTTCCACCTGCGGATCGACGCTGCCGAACTGCCGTGAGGCGCCGATGAACAATTGTCCGGTCGGGCGTGGTTGGATATTGCACGCCACCGAGGGCCCGCTGGCGTTATGGGCGCTGGTGACGTAGCCCAGTTCCACCAGGGTGTGGGTGACGGTAGCGGGGTAGCGGTCGGTGATCAGCAGGTGGCCCTTCTTCGGCTCGATCGGCAGTTCCGGGCATAACTCGGTGGCTTGGATGCCATTGGCGAGGACCACCGCGTCGGCGCTCAGCCAGCGACCCTCGCCGAGGCGCACGCGGTGACCGTCGACTTCGCTGACCTGTGCCCGCTGCTGGCGAATGTTGGGCGCGTCGAGCATCCAGCGGGCGGCTGCCGGAGCGTAGAGGATGCCGTCGCCCTTGATCAGCAGCCCGCCTTCCAGCCCAGGGCGTAGCTCGGGTTCACGTTGATGCAGAGCGGCTTGGCCGATCAATTCACAGGCTTCGCCATGGGCCAGCAGGTTCAGGTATTTGCTCTGGGCCACCGCCATTTCTTCGGCATTGGCCGCCAGCCACAAGGTGCCGTTGTTGCGCCAGGCACAACCCTCGGGCAGGGCCGGGGCCAGTTCGCGCCAGCGTTGCAGGGAATATTGACTGAGGGCCAGTTCCGCCGGGTTGTCATCCAGCACCAGCAGATGCCCCATGCCGGCCGCCGTGGCGCCGTGCCAACCGGCGTCCAGCACCAACACGTTGACGTTGCGCCGGGCCAATGCCTGGGCACAGGCTGCGCCAATGATGCCCGCGCCGATGACGATCACGTCGGCGACATGACCCTCGCTCACGGACGAATGCCCCAGGCGAACGGGTCGTCCGCTTCGATGATCAGGGTGGTTTCGGCACTGATGTAGGCGCGACCGCGAATGGTTGGCACGATGCGCTCGCCCGAGTGTTCATAGGAGCCTTCGAACTCGCTGCCAATGACACTGGCCTGGCGCCAGATCTGCCCAGGTTGCAGTTTTCCATCGGCCGCCAGGCACGCCAGCTTGGCGCTGGTGCCGGTGCCGCAAGGGGAGCGGTCATAGGCCTTGCCCGGGCAGAGCACGAAGTTGCGGCTGTCGGCTTGCGGGTCATCGGCAAACAGTTCGATATGGTCGATCAGGCCGCCGTCCTCGCCGCGAAAACCCTGTTGCTCCAAGGCTTGCTGTACGGCGTAGGTGTAGGCGGTCAATGCGTCGAGGTTATCGCCGGCCACGCGCTGGCCATGTTCGGCGATCAGGAAAAACCAGTTGCCGCCCCAGGCCACATCGCCCACCACCTGGCCGATGCCGGGCACTTCCAGGGCCAGTGCCTTGCGGTAACGATAGGCCGGCACGTTGCGCACGCTGACCGAGCGGTCTTCGTGCAAGGTTGCCTGTACCGTGCCCACCGGGGTTTCGATGCTGTGCACGCCAGGGCCGATCCTGCCCAAGTGGGCCAGTGACGCCACCAGGCCGATGGTGCCGTGGCCGCACATGCCCAGGTAGCCGCTGTTGTTGAAAAAGATCACGCCGGCACAGGCGCTTGGGTCCACCGGCTCGCAGAGCAGCGCTCCCACCAGCACATCGCTGCCCCGGGGTTCCAGCACGCAGGCGGTGCGCCAGGCGTCATGCTCGCTGGCCAGGCGTTGCTTGCGCTCGGCCATGCTGCCCTGGCCCAGGTCAGGAAAACCGTCGGTGACCAGTCGGGTCGGTTCGCCGCCGGTATGGGAATCGATCACGGTGATGCGTTTCATGGGAGGGCCACGTCCGTTCAGGTGAGTGACGGTAAGCGTGGCCCGCGCCCAGGGCTGAAGGCTTGATGGTTTTATCTGTCGCCGATGACGAAATCGGCACAGCGTTGGCCGATCAATGGCTGGAAGGCAGGAACTTGAACAAGGTCTCGCAGACCCCGGCAATGTGTTCGTCCAGCAGCGCCACGGCCCGCTCGACATCACCGGCGCGGCAGGCCTTGATGATTTCCCGGTGCTCGTGATCGGCACGGTCCTTACCAGCCGAAAGGCTCATCTGCATGCGCAAATAACGCTCCAGCTTGTCGTGGACCGAGCGAATCAGGCTCACCATGAACGGCCGTTGCGCCGGTTCGTAGAGACAGGCGTGCAGTTGCCAGTTCAGTTCGGCCCAACGCCCGACGTCGTCTTCACCGACGAACTCCCGGCAGATGCTCTCGGCGCGGGCGAAGGTGTCTTCGGTCATGTTGGGAATCGCCAGGCGCAGCACTTTGTCTTCCAGCAGCATGCGCACCTCGAACATCTGCGCCAGCTCTGCCTCGGAAATGCGCGTCACCATCGCCCCGCGATTGCGCAGGAACATCACCAGGCCTTCGGCCTCCAGGCGCTTGAGGGCCTCGCGTACGGGGATCTTGCTGACATTGAACTGGCGGGCGATGTCATCCTGGCGAATCGGCTCGTCCTCGGCAAAATGCCCAGCCACGATGGCGTCGCGCAGATGGCGGGTGATGATTTCCGAGGTGGAAGGGGTGTTGCCCAGGTCAGGCAGGTTGAACTTGGATAAAGTCACGGCGGCGGGTCGTTCGGCTTAGGTGGGGATATGGTATACGACTTTGCCGAGGCGGTCGTTGGGGCTTTGAACCGTTAGGTCGACTCCAATTTGTGGCGAGGGGATTTATCCCCGCTGGGCTGCGCAGCAGCCCCCAACAATGTATAAACACCTGCTACAGCGGGTGATGGATTTAAGGGCTGCTGCGCAGCCCAACGGGGATAAATCCCCTCGCCACAAGGGTTTGTGTTCAGCCGTGGGACAGGTGGCTCACATAAGCCTCGGTCCGGACGATGCGCCATCCGGTAACAGACACCGCAGCCAACAACGCCAGGCCGAACACGATCAACGCCACGTCCGCGCCGAAATGATCGGCCAGCAACCCGGTCACCACCACCGGGATGCTGAACCCGACATAGGCGAACAGGAAAAAACCGGCACTGACCCGAGCCTTTTCCGCGCCGGCCATGGCCGTGACGGCCGACAACCCACCCAGGTACAGGAAACCGTAGCAAGCGCTGCTGGCGCCCAGCGCTCCCAGCAACACGGCGAGCAGGGAGCCGGCGCTCGCGCCCCAGGCCAGCAACGCGTAGCTCGCAGGCAGGATCAACAGCCCCAGCCCCGTGGCCCTGGCCGGCGACATGCGCCGCACCCAAGGCTGGAAGAGCAAGCCGCAACTGATGACCGTGAAGGTCGACAGGCCCGACCAACGCTGCAAGTCGTGGGTTGCCAGCACCGACGGCAATATGGCGATGACCAGGCCCGAAGTCGCCCAGGCCAACAGCATGGAAAAGCTGTAGGGCAGGCTGCCGGCGGGAAACAAAGGCAGGCGCAGCAGCGGCGCGTCTTTGATTTTCAGCGCCGGGTCCGGTAGCCGCCAGACCACGACAATCGCCAGGGCGGCCAACAGCAGCTGCAGCCAGAAGCTGCCGGGCGTGGCGCTGTGATGGACGAACAGGAACAGACTGGTCAACGCCGCCCCCAGGCCAAAACCCAGTGAGGTGCTGGCGGTGACCCAGTTGGCCGGCGAGCGGGTATCGCGGGTTGCCATGAGCTCTGTCATATAGGCGGTCGAGGTGGCCGAGGCCAGCCCCGTGCCGACCCCCATCATCAAGCGCGCCACGCCCAGCGCCACCAGGCTTGGCCAGAGCAACGTCACCAGCGTCGCCAACATCGACAGCCCGAGCGCGACCAGGATCAACGGCTTGCGGCCCACCCGGTCGGCCAGTCCACCGAACGCCAGCAGGACCGGCAACACCCCCAGCACATAACCGGAAAACGCCACCGCCGTGGCCCCGGCCCCGGAGCCGGACAATTGCGCGTAGGTGGTGTACAGCGGCGCCTGCAGGTTGACCGCGAGGGTGATCAGGCAGAGGCCGAAAGCCAGCCCCCAGGCATGTCGATGCTGTGGGTTCAAGAGTGTTCCTTAAAGGGTGCGCATGAAGTCCCGGGGACTATCACCGCCGGGCACAACGCAAACAAGGAACAGACGCCGGTCATTTGTGTTTAACTGTTTTCTCGAAAATCGAGAACACTTGGCCAAGAGTGCCCGCTGTGGACCTGAAGATTGATCGCAACACTGCCGAGCCCATGATCCGGCAGCTCGTGACGCACCTCACGGGCTGGATCAACGCCCATGGCATTCGCCCCGGCGCGCGAATGCCGTCCATTCGCCAACTGGCCCGGGAAAATGGCCTGAGCCTGTCGAGCGTGATCAAGGCCTATGACCAACTGGTTGCCAGCGGGGTGCTGGAGTCTCGGCATGGTGCGGGCTTTTTTGTCGCGCAACAGGTGGTCCTGCCGGTGGAGCCGATACCTGAAACGGATAACGTGTCGTGGCAATTGTTCGACAATGAGTCGACGCAGCTCAAACTCGGTTGTGGCTGGCTGCCCGACGCCTGGCGCGACGACACCGACCTGGGACAGGCGATCCGCCAGGTGGTGCGCAGCGACAACCACGCGTTGTTCAACTACAGCACCCCGTTGGGTTCGCCTCATCTGCGCCTGCAGCTTCAAAAACGCCTGGGCCTGATCGACATTCACGTCGACCCGGCACAGATCATCACCACCCAAGGCGCCAGCCAGGGCCTCGACCTGCTGGTGCGAACCCTGCTCAAGCCCGGTGACCTGGTGCTGGTGGAAAGCCCCGGCTACTACAACCTGTTCAATCTGCTGAGGCTGCAGGGGGTCAAGACCGTGGCGGTGCCGAGGACTGCCCAAGGCCCGGACATCGCCCGCCTGGAACAGCTTCTCGGCGAGCACAAACCCTCGTATTTCTTCATCAACAGCATGTACCAGAACCCCACCGGCACCAGTCTGGCGCCGAGCGTGGCCTATCGTCTGCTGCAACTGGCGACGGCCCATGACTTTTGTCTCATCGAGGACGACATCTACGCCGATTTCCAGAATGGCCCGACATCCCGCCTGGCTTCCCTGGATGCCCTGGACCGGGTGATCTACCTGGCGAGTTTTTCCAAGACCTTATCCAGTTCCCTGCGCATCGGTTATGTGGTCGCCCAGCCCGACATCATCCGGCGCCTGGCCGAAGTCAAGATGATTACCGGCATCGGTTGTTCGCTGCTGGCGGAAAACGTGGTAGCGACGTTGCTGGCCAACGGCGCTTATCGCAAGCTGATCCAGCGCTTGCGCCAGCGCCTGAACAAGCAGATGGCAAGTACGCTGCGCCACCTGGACCCGGCCAACTGGGAAGTGTTTGCCGAGCCGATGGGGGGAATGTTCGTCTGGGCCAGGCCTCGGTGCCTGGCGGCGCAACGGGTGCAGCAGATCGCCCGGGAGTTGGAGATCCAATTGTCCCTGGGTTCGACGTTCCTGCCCCAAGGGGAGGCGTGCGACTGGTTGCGGTTGAATGTGGCCTATACCCAGGACCATCGTGCGCAGGTGTTCTTCCAGCGGGTGGAGCAGGAGTCGATTGTGGTGGGCCTGTAGGGCATGGGGAGATTGTTCTGGCGCCATCGCGAGCAAGCTCGCGATGGCTGACTAAATAGTCACGAAATATCCGGCGTTAATGGGAATAGATATCAAACAACAATGAGTTGCTGTATCTTTCGCGATACATTCTTGTCAGCTTCCCGATGTGGAGGCTTTTTTCCATTAGGATTGTGCATCGATGCGTCGGATACTCGTTTCACTGTGTGTGCTCCAGGCTTACTCCGTTTCCACCTGGGCCGAACAGCCAGTCCCAGCCAAGCCGGCCTCCCTTGAGCTGCAAGCCACGGATATCGTCGGTAGCGCCGACTATGAATCAGCCCAGGGTCCAGTGAAGGGCTATCACGCCACCCGTTCGGCCAGTGCCACCCGTACCGACACGGCGATCCATGAAACCCCGCAGTCCATTTCCGTCGTGTCCCGCGATGTGGTCGAAGACCTGAGCGCCACACGCTTGCAAGATGCTCTTGATTACGCCGGCGGTGTGGGCCGGGCCAACAACTTCGGCGGCCAGGGCCTGACCACCTTTACTGTGCGCGGTTTCACCACCGGGGAGTTCTACCGCAACGGTTTCCCGATCAACCGTGGCTACCCGAACATGCCGGACGCCAACACCATCGAGCGGCTGGAAGTCCTGCGCGGCCCGGCCACTATGCTCTATGGCCGTGGCGATCCGGGCGGTACCTTCAACGTGGTGTCCAAGCAACCGTTGGCCGAGCGCACGGTGACCCTGGGCAGCCAGGTCAGCGATCAGGGGATGCGTCGCGGTACGCTGGATGCGTCCGGCCCATTGGACGAAGAAGGGCGCTTGGCTTATCGCTTGAACGTGATCGGCGAGGGCGGCGATACGTTCCGCGACCACGTCGAGACCGAGCGCTACGGCGTCGCGCCGGTGGTCTCCTGGCAGGTCAACGACACCACGCGCCTGATTTTCGAAGGTGATTTCATGCGCAACAATGCGCCGCTGGACCGTGGCCTGACCCATTACGCCGGCCAGCGCGGCACCGCCTCGCGCGATACGTTCTTCGGCGAGAAAGATGCCGGCAAGCTGCACAACGATAACAACATGCTGCAGGTGCGTTTCGAGCACATGCTCAACGACGACTGGACCCTGGCCGGCGGAACCCAATGGCTCGACGGCACCTTGCAGGGCAATGCCGTCGAAGGCAACGGCATCGCCGCCGATGGCCGCACCCTGGGGCGCAACTTCAACTACCGCAAATTGGAGTGGACCGATCGGGACACCCAACTCAACCTCACCGGGCATTTTTCCACGGGCGGGTTCGAGCACACATTGTTGACGGGCGTCGAGTATGAAGACTACGACTACCAATCCATCATCCAGCGTTCCTCCGGCGCTGTCGGTGCCTACCCGATCGATATCTTCGACCCGGTGCATGGCCAGCCACGCCCGGCATTGACGCGCAAGCCCACCGATGACCAGGAAAACCTCAAGACGTTTGGCGTGTTCGTCCAGGATCAGGTGGCGCTGACTGAGCGTTTGAAGTTGTTGGCGGGGGCAAGGTTTGAGCGATTCGAGCATCAGTATGAGAGTTTCGTCCCCCAGAACCCGCCTGGTAGCCGGAACTGGGACGTCACCGACAGCGCCGTCACCCCGCGCCTGGGTATGATCTATGACCTGACCGACACCGTGGCGGTCTATGCCAATACCGCACGCTCGTTCAAACCCAACACCGGTGCCAGACTCCAGGGCGGAGGGTTCAAACCGGAAGAGGGTAAGTCCTACGAAATGGGGATCAAGTGGGAAGCGCTGGAGCGTCAGTTGAGCGTCGACGCGGCGATCTACCAGATTGAAAAGCGCAACGTCCTCACGCCCGACCCGCAGGATGCAACATTCAACGTGGCCGCTGGCGAAGTGCGCAGTCGCGGATTTGACTTGAACGTGGCGGGCAATTTGACGCCGCAATGGCGCGTGATCGGTGGCTATGCCTATGTAGATGCCGAAGTGACCAAGGACATCAGCATCCCGTCCGGCACTCGCCTGCTCAACGTGCCCAAGAACTCCTTCAGCCTGTTGAACGTCTACGAGTTCCAGGACGGTGGCCTCAAGGGACTCGGCCTTGGCGTAGGTGCCAAGTACGTTGACGAGCGGGCCGGCAATACTGCGGCCAGCACCTTTACCATGGACAGCTACACCGTCGTGGACTTGCTCGGCTACTACAAGGTCAACGAGCGAATCCGCCTCAACCTGGACCTGAAGAACCTGTTTGACGCCGACTACGAAGAGGGTGCATTCGGTGGCGTATATGCCTACCCGGGTGCACCGCGGACGGTACAGGCCGGGATTTCCTACACCCTTTGAAGTCGCGCGCAGTCCAGGTGGGAGCGAGCAAGCTCGCTCCCACAGTTTTTTCCTACCACTTACCGGTGCTCATCCCACCGTCCACCGGCAGTATCGCGCCCGTCGTGAAATCAGCGCCCGCCAGGTACAACACGGCCTCGGCAATTTCCTCGATGGTGCCCACGCGACCGGCCGGGGCCAGATTGTCGAGGAAGTCGCGGTGCGCCGGGTCGTGCATGGGCGTGTCGATGATGCCGGGGGCGACCGCGTTGACCTTGATGTTGTGGGGCGACAGTTCAAGGGCCAGGGCGCGGGTCATCTGGTTGACGCCGCCCTTGATCAACACCGGCAGCGCCGCCGGCACCTGGATGTTCGGTTGCAGCGCCACGGCGGCTGAAATGTTGATGATGAAGCCGCGCTGGCGCCCGATCATGTGCGCCGCTGCGGCCTGGCTGGCGTAGACGAGGCCCTTGAGGTTGGTGTCCAGCAGCGCGTCCAGGTCCTGGGGGCTGTATTCGACGAAGGGTTTTGGCAGGAAGAAACCGGCGTTGTTCACCAGCCCGTCAACGGCGCCAAACGCCTCGACAGCTTGGGCAATGAGGGCGGTTGAAGTGGCCGGATCAGCGATGTCACCGGCCACGGCCATGAAACCGGCCGGGTGGCCGAGCTGGGCGGCGGCAGCGTCCAGTCCGGACGAAGAGCGGGCATTGCCCACCACGTTATACCCCCGGGCCAGGAACGCCTTGACCAAACCCAGGCCGATCCCGCTGGAAGCGCCGGTAATGATGACGGTTTTGTTGAGGCTCATGATTGACTCCTGATCACATTGAATGGAACCGATGCGCCTGTATGGCGGTGGTTGAGCTCAGGGTATTGATGCCTCAGGGTTTGATAAATAAGGCTTCTGGTACTTGAGTTGATACTTCATGTAATCAATCTCGAACACCCCATAAACCCCTGTGGGAGCGGGCTGCTCGCGAAGGCGGTATATCAGCCGACTCAAATGTCGACTGACACACCGCCTTCGCGAGCAAGCCCGCTCCCACAAGGGGAATCACCAGGCAGAAAAAAGCCCGGTCAGTTGGACCGGGCTCGGGAGGGGCAGAGCGTTTATTCCTTGGGAAGACTTCGATACTCGGTGGTCGTCATCCCCGCATAACCCCAGTTATCCGTATCCACTTCCTCGATCACGATATGGGTCAAGTGAGGGTCCTTGCCCAGCACGCGCTGGAGGGTTTCGGTGATTTCGGCAATCACCTGGGCTTTCTGTTCACGGGTGACGCCGTCTCGGGTAATTCGCACATTGACGAAAGGCATGTTGCACTCCAACGGATGGGAAATGGACGCAGGACAACGCCCGCGTGTTGCGAGGCCACTGTATTTATACGCCACGGGCTGATAAACAGTGCTTTGGAAACTTCAGTTGATACGCGGTGTAACGAATCATGAAGCGTCATTTCGAAGACCTGCAGTTGGGCAGCATAGAACTGTTCTGCCTCGCGGCGGAGGCGGGCAGTTTCACGGCTGCGGCGCAGTTGGCGGGCGTTACCCCGGCGGCGGTGAGCCGCTCGATCTTTCGCCTGGAGGAGCGCCTGGGCTCGCGGCTTTTCGTGCGCACCACCCGCAGCATCCGCCTGACCGAAGCCGGCAAGACCTATTTCGAACAATGCCGGCAAGCGCTGACGCAACTGGTCGAGGCACAACAGGAAATGATGGGCGCCCAATCGGTGCCGTCCGGGCAACTGCGCATCAGCTTGCCCACCACCTACGGTCATCACCGCATCCTGCCCTTGCTGCCGGCCTTTCGGGCGTTGTACCCGCAGGTCAGCGTGGACCTGCACCTGAGCAATCGAAACATCGATTTCGTCGCCGAAGGGTATGACCTCGCCATCCGGGTGCGAGCCCAGCCGGACTCGTCGATGATCGCCCGGTTGCTGGAAAACGCGAAACTGGTGGTAGTCGCCTCTCCGGATTACCTGCGCAAGGCCGGCACGCCGCAGGTTCTTGAAGACCTGGACGACCATGAGTGCATCCAGTTCGAATTGCCCAGCAGCGGGCGACGGATTTCCTGGTTGTTCAATGTCGAGGGCAAGGAAAAGGAGGTGTTCGGCGAAGGAGGGTATTGCTGTTCGGACGACGTGCTCGGCGGCGTGACACTGGCCAAACACGGCGCCGGCTTGTTCCAGACCTACAAATTCATCGTGGAGCAGGAGCTGGCCAATGGGCAATTGGTGGAGGTACTTGCGCCTTTTGCGGGGCGCTCGCGTCCGTTTACCTTGCTGTATCCCCATGGCCGGTATGTGCCGCAACGGGTGCGTGCCTTCGTGGACTTCCTGTTGGAGTACCGGCAGCACTGGTCCGGAGCCTGACAAAACCCCCTCCCCACAATGAATCACATCAGTTTTGCGTTCAGCCAGCGATCAGAACCGAAACGCCTGACGACCGATCAACAGCCACTTGCCATCTTTCTGCTTCTGCCAGATCTGGAAGTTTTCGATTTCCGTTGGCACCACCTCAGTGCCTTTGAGCGCCTGTGCCGAGAAGTGATTGCGCACCAGCGCAGTGTCCCCGGACAAGGTGATCTTCTGGTTCTGCATTTCCAGGGTCTTGAATGCGCTCTTGCCCGTTTCGATGTCGGCGATGAAGGCTTTCTTATCCTGGATGTTGCCGCTGGAGTGCCCGTAGGTGAGGTTCTCGGCGGCCAGGGCCTGGAGTTGGGGGATGTCTTTATGCAGCATGGCCTGGGTCAGGTGGTCGACGGCCCGGGCCACTTCCTGCTCGGCCGCTGACGTGGCAGCCGCTGCGTAGCCGCTGAACAGGCACAGGAAGCTGATGGCAAGTGTGGTCTTCTTCATGGGGGTTCCTTGTTTTTGTTGTATCGGAGAAGGACGAGCGTTACATTCTCATCGGTCATCGTATAACTTCGAGGGGAAGCCGGGAATAGCCAATGCGCCGGTTAATTTCTGAAGGAGCCAAATCAGTGGGGACCGCGACCCCCCTGTGGCCAGGGGGGCAACAAATCGCCCGCGAACTGCAGATCCAATTGTCCCAGGGTTCGACCTTTCTGCCCCCCGTGCAAGCGGATAGAAAAGGAGTTGATGGCGGCGCTGCGGTGCTCTGGTCTGTCTGTGAGGATGCTCTTGACTACTGGTGTTAAAAACTTATGGTATTGGATATATCTCGCTTGTTTCTGAGATTTCAATCGAGTGCTCTTTAAAATTAAGATCTTTGTAATTAAGTATGCCGGCAGAAACGGATCTAAAATAAAAATTTCTGAACGCTCCATCTTTGCTGTCGATATAAATTTTTGTCGTCAGGATGCACGTTCTTGAAGTCATCTTCGGTGTAAATTCTCATGATGGTTTCTCCATTGGTGGGAGATGTTATTCTTCTTGCTGTTTATTGTGAGGCGCATTGTCTGAGCTCACGGTTTTTATATTTTTTTAGCTGTTGCAGAGGGCGATTTATTCCGTTTGGCTGGGCATGCTCCAAAAATGTATTTTCGGCAGCGGTCAGGGTTTTGAGCGGTGACCCGATGCAAGCTGCCCCGGCGTCATCGCTTCCTCCTCGCCACCAACGCCTATATGAACAGCGGGCAGGAGCCTGAAGGACGAGGCCAGGTGCAAGGGGCTCTGAGGCAGTTGAGCCTGGTCTTGCGGCCAGGCTCGTATGCTCTTGATAGGCTTTATCAGAAGTTCAGAAATCAGGTCGAGCGATGGGATAATCGAGCTCGGGAAGTCGAACTTCAGAAAGCTCCGAGAGATCATTTGAGTGTTCCCTGAAATTCATATCCTCATATTTGATTCTCCCTTTTTCAATCGATTTGAAGTAGCCTGAGACATTCGAGCCATTGACACAAATTAATAGCTTGTCGCCGGATTTATAATTTTTAAAGTCGTCTGCAGTCATGCCCATGATCGTGCTCTCCAAGGATGGAAGAGTCTATTGTTTTCGCTGTGCATTGAGGTGGGTACTGTCAGAGTTGACAGTTTTTTATAGTTTTCAAGGGGTGGTGGCTATTTGTATATTCTGTTTGGTTATTTCATGTTCTCGCTTGGTCCCATGCTTCGTGAAGTCAACCGAAAACCAGAAGCCAAGTACGGTCCTTGGGCGAGGCGTTACAGCCAGTTTTCGGGGTCACATTCCATCGCGAACCGCCCCCCTAATCCCCTCCAGCAACATGGTAAACGCCGGGTTGTCGTTGTCCTCGCGCCACACCAGGTGCAACTCGCTCTGCACCCCTTCGCCCAGGTCGATCTCACGGAACACCACCTGCTTGAACACCACGCTGGTGGCGCAACGCGGTACCAGGGCCAGGCCCATGCCGGCGTTGACCAGGGCCAGGATCGTCAGCGACGACCCCAACCATTGCACGAATTGCGGCGCGACCCGGGCCGAGCGCAGCATGCCGGTGAGCAGTTCGTTGAAGGGCGGGTAGGCGGCGTGGGAGTACATCAGGAATGGTTGGCCATCCAGGTCCTGGACGCTGATGACTTCGGCGCTGGCCAACGGATGCCCGGCCGGAACCGCCAGCACGAAGGGTTCGCGCACCAGGCACTCGGTGGCATAGCCGGTTTCCAAAAGCGGTGAGCGGACGATCCCCAGGTCAATGCGCCGTGCCCGCAAGGCTTCGTGCTGCTGGTAGGTGTTCATTTCCGCCAGGACGATCTTGACCTGCGGCTGCTTCAACCGCGCTTCGGCAATCACCTTGGGCAAAAACTCGTACACCGCGCTGCCGACGAAGCTGATGGTCACCGAACCGATGTCGCCCTGGGCGAAACGCCGGGCCGCCACGGCGGCTTGTTGCGCCTGTTCCAACAGGTTCTGCGCTTCGATGAAAAACGCCCGGCCGGCGGCGGTGAGTGCCACGCTGCGGGTGCTGCGGGTGAACAGTTCGACGCCCAGGTGATGTTCCAGCAATTGGATCTGCCGGCTCAGCGGTGGCTGGGTCATGTTCAGGCGTTCGGCGGCGCGACGGAAGTTGAGTTCGGTCGCCACGGTGGTGAAGCAGCGCAACTGGGCTAGTTCAAACATTGATTCAATCCAGGTATCAATCAAGTGCCAAGTTAGATTAGACGGGAACAATCCACCGCGTCCATCATCGTCCCGTTCCCCACAAAAACAATGATCGGGAGGCACCCCTTGAATAACGTAACGGACTCCACCCATGACAGCACCCTGGCGCTCGCGGCGGCCAAGGTCAAACGTCATGTACTGCCGTTGGTGGTGGTGATGTTCATCGTCAACTACATCGACCGGGTCAACATCGGCTTCGTGCGCAGCCATCTGGAAACCGACCTGGGCATCGGCGCTGCCGCCTATGGGCTCGGCGCCGGGTTGTTCTTCGTCGGCTACGCGCTGTTCGAAGTCCCGTCCAACATGCTGTTGCAACGCTACGGCGCCAGGGCCTGGCTGACGCGCATCATGTTCACCTGGGGCGCGGCGGCGATGGCCATGGCCTTTGTGCAAGGTGAAACCAGCTTCTATGTGCTGCGCTTCATTCTTGGCGCCGCGGAGGCGGGCTTCTTTCCCGGCATCATCTACTACTTCACCCAGTGGCTGCCCGCCAACGAGCGCGGCAAGGCGATGGCGATCTTTCTCAGCGGTTCGGCCATCGCCTCGGTGATTTCCGGCCCGGTGTCCGGCGCCTTGCTGCACATCAGCGGGATGGGCCTGCATGGCTGGCAATGGATGTTCCTGATCGAAGGTTTTGCCTCCATCGTGCTGTGCGGGTTTGTCTGGTTCTGGCTGCAATCGCACCCGAGCCAGGCCAAATGGCTGACCGCTGAAGAGAAAGCCGTATTGATCGCCGCCATCGCCGAAGAGCAGCGGGCCCGGGAAGCCGCGCAAGTGATCAAGCCGTCGATGTTCAAGTTGCTGGCCGACCGACAGATCGCGCTGTTCTGCTTCATCTATTTCTCCATCGCCCTGACCATCTACGGTGCCACGTTCTGGCTACCGAGCATGATCAAGAAAATGGGGAGCCTGGGGGACTTCCAGGTCGGTTTGCTCAATTCCATTCCGTGGATCATTTCCATCGTCGCGATGTACGGCTTTGCCGCCCTGGCCGGCAAATGGAAATTCCAGCAGGCGTGGGTCGCGGTGACGCTGGTGATCGCTGCGTTCGGCATGTTCATGTCCACCACCGGCGGGCCGATCTTCGCCTTCGTGGCGATCTGTTTCGCGGCCATCGGTTTCAAGGCGGCCTCGGCGTTGTTCTGGCCGATTCCCCAGGGTTACCTGGATGCGCGCATCGCGGCGGCGGTGATCGCCCTGATCAACTCCATCGGCAACCTCGGCGGCTTCGTCGCGCCCACGGCTTTCGGTTTCCTGGAGCAGACCACTGGGTCCATCGAGGGCGGCTTGTATGGGCTGGCCGCCACCTCGCTTGTCGCCGCCGTGGTGATCTTTTTCGCCCGCACCACGCCGAAGCGCGATACCCCGAACTCACTGTCCGGCCGGCCCGAAACCGTTGCCGAAGCCAATCAGCCGGAAAAAAACCAAGCCTTGAACCCTGGCCCATCGGGAGCCGCTGTATGAAGATCAAACGCGTCACCGTGACACCCATCGCTTTTCGCGATCCACCTTTGCTCAACGCCAGCGGTATCCATGAGCCGTTCGCGCTGCGCTCGATCATCGAGATCGAGAGCGACAACGGTTACATCGGCCTGGGGGAGAGCTACGGCGATGCCCCGGCCCTGGCGATCCAGCAGCAGTTGCAGAGCCAGTTGATCGGCCTGGACCCGTTCAACCTCAATCAGTTGCGGGCCATCGTCCAGGCGACCGTCGCCGCGCAGAAACCGGCCAGCGTTGCCGGTGCCGAACTGGCACCGGGTTCCCATGCGAGCAAGGCGGTGAGCAATGCCTACTCGGCGTTCGAAGTGGCCTGCCTGGATTTGCAGGCCCACTACTTGAACGTGCCACTGGTGGACCTGCTGGGCGGCGCGATTCGCGACGAGGTCCCGTTCAGTGCCTACCTGTTTTTCAAGTACGCCGAGCACATCGATTCGCCGTACCCGCCCGACAGTTGGGGCGAGGCGCTCAACGAACAGCAGATCGTCGCCCAGGCCCGGCGGATGATCCAGGACTATGGCTTCAAGAGCATCAAGCTCAAGGCCGGCGCCCTCGATCCGGAACATGAAGTGGCGTGCATCAAGGCACTGAAACAGGCCTTTCCCGGCTACCCGTTGCGCATCGATCCCAATGCCAACTGGTCCCTGGAGACTTCGATTCGCATGGCCGAGCTGCTGGGGGATGACCTGCAGTATTACGAAGATCCGACGCCAGGGCTGGAAGGCATGGCCGAACTGCACAAGCGCACGGGGCTGCCGCTGGCGACCAATATGGTGGTCACCGATTTCGATGAGTTCCGCCGCAGCGTGGCCCTGGACAGCGTGCAGATCGTCTTGGCCGACCACCATTACTGGGGTGGTCTGCGGGACACCCAGGCCCTGGCGAAAATGTGCAGCACCTTCGGCCTGGGCGTATCGATGCATTCGAACTCGCACCTGGGCATCAGCCTCATGGCCATGGCCCACGTGGCGGCCGCGGTGCCGAACCTGGACTACGCCTGCGACACCCATTACCCGTGGCAGGAGCCGGATGAAGAAGTGATCAAGGGCGGCAAACTGCCGATTGTCGACGGCTGCGTGAAGATCACCCGGGCGCCGGGCCTTGGCTTGGAATTGGACCGGGATCAATTGGGCAAGCTCCATGACCAGTTCCTCAGTTGCGGCATCCGCCAGCGCGACGATGTGCGGCAGATGCAGCGCTACCGGCCGGAGTGGAAGACCGTCAAGCCGAGGTTCTGAGCTGATAGCGAGGGGGCCTGCTGCGCAGGCCAGCGGGAGCAAGCTCCTGTGGCGAGGGGATTTATCCCCGTTGGGCTGCGCAGCTGCCCCCTGGATCTGTCAGGCAGGTTTTAGGGCCGCTTCGCGCCCCAACGGGGATAAATCCCCTCGCCACAAGGTCAGTGGTATTTAGCTCCGACCCTACACCCTCCCAGCCCACCCAGCGGCCCACACCCAAAGTATCGCACCCGTCGGCAAGGCAGTCTTACACCCAAGCTGTCGCGCCCCTCGACCTCGCCGTCTTACACCCAAACTGCCGCGCCGGGCCGGCGCTTCCAAAGCATTCGCCAATTGCCTCCAAGGCAGCGTATGACGCGCCCTGGCACCTTTCGATAATCGCCTCCGACATCCCGTCCCCTGTTGCGGAGCGCGCCATGCACAACAATAAAAATACCTGCCTGCGTTTTTTGCCTGCGGTCATCGCCGGTCTTTCCAGCCTGGGCCTGACGTCTTGGGCCAACGCTGAAATCATGCTGTATGACAAGGACCAGACCACCTTTTCCACCGACGGCTACATCAACGCCTTTTACGTCAACAGCGATGTGGACCGCGCGGGTGAGCAGTACGACCGTCGGCAGGCGCGGGTCAAGATGGGCTTTTTGCCCAACTACCTGGGTTTCAACATGGGCAAGCAGGTCGATGACCTCAAGCTCGGCGCCCGGGCTTCGTTCTGGGTGACCATCAACGACAGTGAAACCAATGGCACCGACACCGCCATCGACGTGCGCCAGTTCTACGGCACCGTGGCCAATCCGGAGTGGGGCGAAGTGCTGATCGGCAAGGACTTCGGCCTGTTTGCCCGCTCCAATATCCTGCTGGACGAACTGCTCGCCGGTTATGGTCAGGTCAGCGACACCCTGGGGCTGGTGGACGGCGGTGGCGTCTCGTTCGGCAACATCGGCAGCGGTTACCCGTACCCGTTCCCGACTTCGCAGATCACTTATCGCACGCCGGTGATGGACGGGCTGCGGGTGGCGGTGGGGATCATGGACCCGGTGGACACCAACGACAACAGCGCTACCGGCAAGGCCTATCAGGAAAACCCGCGCACCGAGAGCGAGATCACCTACCAGTTCGACCTGGGCGGGGCGAAGATCTACAGCTGGCTCAACGGCAGCTACCAGACCTCGGACAACACCGACTCCACCGTCGAGTCGGTAACTTCCAAAGGCCTGGGGTATGGCGTGCAGGCGAAGATGGGGGGGGTGTCGCTCACCGGCTCGGGGTTCCAGGCCAAGGGCATCAACCCGTTCTTCACCAACAACGCCGGTGAAGCCACCCTGCGCAATGTCGACAGCAAGGGCTACCTGTTGCAGGGCTCGTACAAGCTGGGCAAGAACCGCCTGGCGCTGTCCTACGGCAAGACCGATGACGACGGCAACGGCGTGGTAGGCAGTGGCGCCGATTACGAAACCCGGGGCATCGCGCTGTTCCATGACATCAACGACAACCTCAAGCTCGTGGCCGAGTACAACCAGTTCGAAATCAACGGCCACGACACCAGTGCCCAGAACGAAGACACCGATACCTTCGCGGTGGGGGCGGTGCTTACCTGGTAAGGGTGACCCCCTTCAGCTGAGGCGTGTCAGGTCGGCTTTTGGGGCTGCTGCGCAGCCCAGCGGGAGCAAGCTCCTGTGGCGAGGGGATTTATCCCCGTTGGGCTGCGCAGCAGCCCTCAGACCGGGCAACCCGGTGTATCAGTCTGATCAAATGAGAAGCTTATAGGGGCTGCTGCGCAGCCCAACGCGGATAAATCCCCTCGCCACAATAGGCATTCCAACTGGACACCGTCGCAGTCTTTTGTGGCGGGGAAGTTTGCTCCCGGGGGCTGCGCATCAGCCCCCTTTTTTCAGTGGGATGTCCCCTCGGCGAACTCGATCTTGTTGCCGACGTTGTACTTGCCCGAAGGCTTGTTCATGGGCAGGCGCTTGATTTCCTCCAGGGTGTCGCTGTCGTAGACGATCAGCGCGCCATTGGTGTCCCAGATACTCAGCAGCAAGTAGCGCCCGTCGCGGGTGAACTCGACGTGGGCGGCGGTCTTTCCGGGCATGGGTCGCAGGGTGTGGGCGATTTCCAGGGTCTGTTTGTCGATCAGGTGGATGGCGTCGTTGTCGGGGCCGAAGAACACATCGGTCCAGGCGTAGCGAGAGTTGGCATGGCTGCGCAGGAAGAAACCCGGCCCCAGGGTGGGGATCTGCTTGATGACTTTCCAGGTGTCGAAGTCGATCTCCGAGATCAGCCCCTTGCTGATGTTGGGCGTGGCGAGCACCCAGTGTCCATCGCGTTTCCAATAGGTTCCCGAGCCCATTGCGGCATGACTTCAACCCGGGTGGGGAGGTGCAGATTGTGCGATTCATGAATATGAGCGGGGGTTAAGGGCTTGCGCGGAATTTTCCACGGTCGGTACTGCGGCTAACAGTCAGAATCGAGCCTTGTCCCTCCTCCTCCCTTCAAGACCTAGCACACAAGCTGAGCTTGCTCGTGATGACGTCGGCACATTCAATCCCGATGCAAGCTGAACCGCCGCTATCGCGAGCAAGTTCAGCTCCCATGGGTTTTGCCCAGCGCCCTATCCGGTAAGTCAGACCACCGTCGATTCGAGGGTCGATTCCAGGAAGCGGAAGGCGGTGTGTTTCGAGCGATGGGTCGACTCGAAGAACGCCAGGTGGCTGCCATCACGCTCGACATGCAGCAAGGCGTCATTGATGGACTCGGCAATGTGCTTGGAACCACCAATGTGGGTGGTTTCATCGGAGTCGCCGGCGACGACCAGGGTGGGCGCCGTGATCTGCTCCAGCCGCGACTTCAACTCAGTCTTGTTCAGCGCATCGTTGAGTCGCGCATAGCGATAGAACAGCTCTTCGTTGACATAAGGGTAGAGCGCCGCATGGGCGATGGAGTCCGGAATGGTCGCCAGGGTCGCCTGGTCCAGAAACAACGCCTGCAGGTCGCTGGCTTCGTTGCGGTCCACGGCGGCCGATTCCATCAGCCACTCGAAGTTCTGCTGGTGGGTGGTGCGCAGGCTGTCGTCGCCCAGGTTGTAATCGCCGTGCCACAGGCTCAGGGAATTGACCCGGTCGGTGTGGATGGCAGCCGCGCTGAGGGCGATCACCGCGCCACCGCAGATACCCATCAAGTGCGCGCTTTGCAGGCCATAGTGGTTCATCACATTGATCAGGTCACCCACCTGGGCGTCGGTGTCCACGGACAACTGATCGAAGGAGGTGCAGGAACCGAACAGCCCGCGGGTTTCCCAGGTGACCACGAAAAACCTTTCACTCAGCGCATTGAACCAGTCGCGACACAAGTCGAACGGCATGCCGCAGGGCAGGGCGAGGACGATGGCCGGGCGGTTTCGATCGGTGCTGGCATGCACCGACAGCGCCACGTTGTCGCGGGTAATCAGGTGCAGTGTCTCGACCTCGGGCACGGCCCCGCTGAAATCGAAGTGTCTGACCAAGCGCCCGAAGTCCTTGGCACTGTCGACATCGTCGAAGTGGCCATAGGTAAACTCGAGCGCCTGGCAGATTTTCTTGCTGATGAACATCTCGAAAGACGACAGCTGCGCCTCGCCGTCATGCACGTACTGCACGGCTTTGACGCCGATCCTGGCGAACGCGGCGCTGACCGCGCGTTCCGTGGCTCTCACGCTGGAGGAAGCCTGGTCGGGCGCCACGTCACTGCCCTGGGCCAAAAAGCTCAGGCAGATAGGATCGGGCAAATGGATGGCAAGGTGCCTAAGCATCCTTACGGTCTCACACAGGCGCGTCGCTGCGTCGGTGGAAGTAGTCATGGATTGGGGACTCCTGTCAGGCACGTTGCGCATGCCAACTGTCATATGGCATTGAAAAGATCAGACGGCTTCGAATTTCTTGCCTCGGGTCGTGTGGGTGACAAGGCGATTGTATGCAGGGGTCGTCTCGCCGATGACCTGCACCGCGCCGTACTTTTCAAGGCTGATACGTCCACCGTATTCCTCGATGTGGTCGGAGTCCGGGTAGATCTTCACGAACGACGGTACATAACGCGAGGCGAAGCCCATGCGCATGTCCTGGGACTCGCCGCTGTGAGGATAGGAGGCGTGCATCAGGGTCGACCAGAAAATGATGAACTGGCCGGCTTTCATCTGCATGGGCACGGCGGAGGCTTCGTCGGGCTTCCAGTTTTCGTCGATCTGCAGCTGGCGATAGTCGTAGCCGAAGAAACCGCGCCGCACACCATCCTTGACCACCGAGCTGTTGTTGGCATCGGGATCGTAGGCCATGCGCTTGGTTTCGTCGTAGTTCATGCTGTTCTGGGTGCCGGGAATGAACTGCAGGCAACCGTTGGCGATGTTGGCGTCGGTGAAGGCGGTCCAGACGGTGATGGTGCCACCGAAGTCTTCGTTTTCCGGCCAGAGAATCTGCGGCTTGCCCGAGGCGTTGGCGAAGGTGTCGGCCTGGTGCCAGTCGGTGCCTTCGTCGCCCGGGTATTTAGGGAAGAACTCGGTGCGCCAGCACAGCACGTCCGGGCCGAGGATGCTCTCGACGCGGTCGCATATCTGCGGACGGCAGATGTGGCTGGCGAGGAATTCGTCGTCCAGGTGGCGATCGTAGTTGGCAATGTTGGTGCCGCCGGAGATCGCATCCAGATCCTGGTAGGCCGCGGCACTGCGGTCGAGCAGGCGCAGGCGGGTGCGCTTCCAGGTCTCTTTCATTTCTTCTGGCGAATAGGCGTCGAACGGTCCGATGAAGCCGTTCTTTTCAAAGGACGCACGTTCTTCCGGGGTCAAGGCGAATTTTTTGCTCATGAGCTTTTCCTTTTCGATCAATGGGCTTGAACAAGGGAGCGCTGGATACAGCCGGCCAACACTTTGGCGGTCGCGCCATCTGCCAGCACACCTGGGTCGAGGTTGACCCGGTAATGGGCCTTGAGCGTACTCAACGAGCGGATCAGGGCCAGCGAGGTGCCGCCGAAATCGAAGAAATCATCGTTCAGGCCGATGTTCTTCAGGCCGATGTCGTCCGACCAGACCTTGAGCACGAACTGCTCCTGTTCGGTGAGGCCCGGTTCGCTGGCGTGGTCCACGGTCGAGGGGGTGGAATCGGGCGAGGGCAGGCGGCTCTTGTCGATCTTGCCGTGGTCAGTGACCGGCAACGCGGCCAGTGGGATGTAGGCCGAGGGGCGCATGTAGTCCGGCAGGTTCGCGGCCACCTGTGCGGCCACTTCGCTGCGCACCTGTTCGGTCCAGGCCGCCACGCCATGGGTCGGCACCACGTAGGTGACCAGGCGCCAGTCGCCATCGCCGTAATCGTGACCGGCCACGTGGGCGGCGGCTACGGCAGGGCTGGCTTGCAGGCACGCCTCGACTTCGCCTGGCTCGATACGGAACCCGCGGATCTTCAGCTGTTCATCGCAACGACCGGCGTAGCGGTACTCGCCATCGTCTCCCAGTACCAGCAGGTCGCCGGTGCGATAGGCACGGCTCGAGGTGCCCGGCAACTGGACGAAGCGTTCGGCGTTCAGGGCGGAACGATTCAGGTAGCCCAGGGCGACCCCGGCGCCTTCGATGTACAGCTCACCGGCGTTGCCTTGGGACACCGGTTGTTGATCGGCGTCGAGCAGGTGCAGGCGCCAGCCGTCCAGCGGCGCGCCGATGGAGACCATGGCGGCGCTTTCCAGATCCTGGCCACGCACGCGTTTGAAGGTGGTGTGGACGGTGGCTTCGGTGATGCCGTACATGTTGATCAAGGCCGGCTTCTGATCGCCATGGCGCTCAACCCACGGCCGCAGCACGGTGGCTGGCAGCGCTTCGCCGCCGAACACCACATAGCGCAGGGCCAGTGGCGCAGTGGCAGAGCGGTCCGCCTCATCCAGGCCGCGAAACGCCGATGGCGTCTGGCTCAGGACAGTCACGCCCTGGTCGGCCAGCCATTGACGCGTGCCACTTGGCGAGCGCGAAACATCGTAGGGCACCACGGCGACGTGGCCTCCGTGGGCGAGGGCGCCCCAGATTTCCCACACCGAAAAGTCGAAACCGATGGAGTGGAACATCGACCAGACGTCGTTTTCGGTGAAGGCGAACGAGCGCTGGGTACTGTCCAACAGGCGGCTGACGTTACCGTGCGCCACCAATACGCCCTTGGGCTCACCGGTGGAACCGGAGGTATAGATGACATAGGCCGCCGCCTCGTCGGGGTTGCGGCGGTCGTTGGCGGGCAGCGGTTGCAGGGTCGGGCCGGCCAGCAGCTCGGCCAGGGACAGGACGCGTACGGACGCGCTTTGGGGCAGGTCGGCGAGTTCACCGATCATCAGGCCCAGGCCGCTGTCGCGCACGATGTGTTCGACACGTTTACCGGGGTATTGCGGGTCGACCGGGACGTAGGCGCCGCCGGCCTTGAGGATGCCCAGCAGGCTGATGACCAGGTCGACGCCACGTGGCAGGCACATCCCCACCAGCATGCCGTCCTGGACGCCTTCCTGGCGAAGCCTGGCCGCCAGCTGCGACGAAGCCGTGTCGAGTTGTGCGTAGCTCAATGAGCGAGAGGCATCGGACACCGCGGTTCGCTCAGGGAATTCACGGGCCCGGGCGACGAATGTTTCATGCAGGAATGCACCGGGCGTGAGAGGGGCTGGCGCGGGATTGACCGATCCGCCAGTGTTCTTAATCGGCATGACTAACGCTCCTGTTAAATGCCAGGCACAGCGTGTTTGCATGTTGCGCAAACCGATGTGCTCGAGACGTCACTGCGACCCACGGCATCGTTTGCGGTACCTGTGCAATTCGCAGCTGACGCATTTCAGCACCGACTTCGTGTCGGCGTCTGTCGCGGGAAATGGGGACAAGAATCTGCCGCTCCACAAACGGCTCAAGTAGACACCATGACCCCCTCTGTCCCGGTTTGCGGTGCCAGACATCACCGCGGATCAGTGTTTTTATCCTTGCCCGATGGTGGGGCGCATTGGTCCGGCCCTGCGACGTGGATCCGACGATCCGTGGTTCAGGAGTTATTCATGAGTCTTCAAACTGACGCATCGCCCGTCATGCCCGCTGACGGGATGGCGGATTCGCTTGTCTGGCCAGGTCACGGGGCCGGCGAATCGGTCAGGCTGTCATTGCTCGCCGACGGCTTGAGTTTGCCGGTGGTGATCGAACCGATCGAACCGGGGCTGGATCCTTCGTTGTGGGCCAACACCCATCGCGAGGCTATCGAGGCGTTGCTGTGTCGTCACGGCGCGGTGCTGTTTCGTGGTTTTGACCTCGGCTCGGTGCCGGCCTTCGAGGCGTTCGCCGAAGCCTTGTCACCCGGGTTGCACGGCAGCTACGGCGACTTGCCGAAGAAGGAGGGCGGACGCAACGTCTACCGCTCCACGCCGTATCCCGAGCGCGAGATGATCCTGTATCACAACGAGAGCTCGCACCTGGAAAGCTGGCCGCGCAAGCAATGGTTCTATTGCGAGCAGCCGTCACGGGTTGGCGGTGCGACGCCGCTGGTCGACATCCGCCAGGTGCTGCAAAGCCTGCCGCCACAGGTGGTGGCTCGGTTCGAACAAAAAGGCCTGATGTACAGCCGCACCTTTACCGCTGGCGTCGAGCCGAGCTGGGCATCGTTCTTCGGCACCCACGACCGCGCGGCCGTCGAACAGCGATGCCGGGAACAGGGCACCGATTTCGAATGGCTCGACGACGACACCCTGCAGGTGCGCACCCTCTGTCCAGCGGTTATCCAACATCCGGTAACCGGGGAGTGGGCTTTTTTCAACCAGGTACAGCTGCACCATCCGTTCTGTCTCGGCGAGGAAATGCGCGAAGACCTGCTCGATATGTTCGGCGCCGATCGTCTGCCGCGCATGGTCAGTTATGGCGATGGAACGCCGATTGAAGACGACGTCATGGCGTTGCTCGGCGAGGCCTATGAGGCCTGTGCGGTCAGGTTCGCCTGGCGCAAGGGCGATGTGGTGATGCTCGACAACATGTTGGCCGCCCACGCTCGCGATCCTTACGAGGAGCCACGCCTCATCGTTGTGGCGATGGGCGAAATGACCGCCCGGGGCGATGTATGGCGACCGGCGTGAGCCCTTTCGCGACTCCATTGAAGGATAGCAACCCATGAAAGAAGAGAAGAAAGCGAAGAAGCCCAAGGCAGGCTCGGTCATGCGCCTGTTGTGGCGTAACCATCCCTGGCTGACGCTCTTTACGCTGATCTGCGGTGTCATCAGTGGGGTGGCGTCCATCGCGGTGGTGAGTGTGATCAACGACGCTATCCACAATGATGGATCGCGCCTGCAGGCGCTGTACTGGTTCATCGGCCTCAGTGCCACGGCGCTGATCCTGCGCAACGGTGCGGCGCTGTTTCCGGCGTACGCCAGCATGCGGATCATGACGCGCTTGCGCATTGCGCTGTGCCGCAAGATTCTCGCCACGCCACTGGAAGAAGTGGACCGGCGCGGCCCGCCCAATGTGCTGACGATGTTGACCAACGACATCCCGCAGCTGAACACGACGCTGATCGTCATGCCCACGGTGCTGGTAGAAACGACGGTCTTCCTGTTCGGTATCGCCTACCTGGCGTACCTGTCGTGGGTGGTCCTGGCCTTGACGGTTTCGCTGATGATCCTGGGGGTGGGCTTGTACCTGTTCTTCTTCGCCAGCGGCGTGAGGTCCACCAATCGGGTTCGGGACGAGTTCACCGCGTTCAACGAATACACCCATGCCCTGGTGTTCGGCCTCAAGGAGCTGAAGCTCAACGGCATCCGTCGCCGCTGGTTCGGCCGCTCCGCCATCGAGGCGTCTTCGACCCGGGTGGCGCGCTACAACTTCGTCGAGCGCCTGTGGTACACCGCCGCCGATAACGTGGGCCAGTTCACCCTGTCGTTGCTGATTGGTTGCCTGCTGTTCGCCGCGCCGTTGGTCAGCACGGTCGATCCCAAGGTGATGACTGCCAGTGTGCTGGCGGTGCTCTACATCATGGGGCCGCTGTCGCTGTTGGTGGGGGCGATGCCGGTGCTGGCGGCAGGCAAGGTCGCCTGTACCCGGCTCGCGGAATTCGGTTTCTCGATCAATGATCCGCATCCTGAACCCGTTGCGGTCGAACCACCGAAGGTGCATCTGCTCGAGCACAAGAAGACCTGGGACAGCATCGAGTTGAAGGGCGTACGGATGCATTATCAGGATCCGCATGCTGGAAGCGGTTTCTCCCTGGGCCCCATCGACCTGACGGTACAGGCGGGTGAATTGATCTACATCGTTGGCGGCAACGGTTGCGGCAAGAGCACCCTGGCCAAGGTGTTATGCGGGCTCTACATCCCGCAGAGCGGCGAGGTGCTGCTCGACGGCGTGGCGATCACCGACGAGAGCCGCAGTGAATACCGTGATCTGTTTTCCGCGGTGTTCTCGGATTTTCATCTGTTCAATCGCCTCATTGGCCCCGACGAAGAGGATGGCAGCCCGGACCTGGCGAGCAAATACCTGGAAACCCTCGGGTTGGCCGACAAGATCAAGATCGAAGGGCTCGGTTATTCGACCCTGAAGGCGTTGTCCTACGGCCAGCAGAAACGCCTGGCCCTGGTATGTGCCTACATGGAGGACCGGCCGGTGTACGTGCTCGACGAATGGGCGGCCGACCAGGACCCGCCGTTCAAGAAGTTCTTCTACGAAGAACTGCTGCCCGACCTCAAGCGGCGCGGCAAGACGGTGCTGATCATTACCCATGACGACCAGTACTTCCAGCTGGCCGACCGGATCATCAAGCTGGCGGACGGGCACATCGTCTCCGATATCAACTGCGCCATTCGCGACAAGCGCGCCTGAATGGCTGTTCTGACTGCACCGTCCGGCTGGCGATGTTGTCGCGACAACATCCCCGCCAACCCGTGAAAGACGTCTGACATCAACCCGCCCGACAGCAGTGGACCTCCTGCCGGGTGGCGCTGGCTGTCTGCGCGGATCCGCATCATCAACTCCAGGCGTGCCCTGCTGCATTTGTCCCGGGCAGCACTGACAAATATCTGAGAAGGAACGTATGACATTTTTCTTTGCTGTGGGCGTTGTTATCGCAATGGGCCTTTCGGCCAGCCGTCATCCAGAGCCTGTCGGCGTGCAAGTGACAGGAGGCCGCGTATGAACCAGCCCCTGGAGCTTGCTGCGACCTATCCGCTGACGGCGTCCCAGCGGGATATCTGGCTGGACCAGATGACCAAGGGCGATTCGCCCTTGTACACCATGGGTGGCTACGTTCATATCCAGGGTTCCGTCGATCCTGAACGTATCCAGCGGGCAGTCGAACTGTTGGTCCGCAAGCACGATGCCTTGCGCACGGTCCTGCACTGCGACGTCGGTGGCGACGGCGTGCCCATGCAGACCTTGGTCGAGTCGCTGGAGGTGCGGGTACCGCTGATCGACCTCTCAACTCGCCCCGAGCCGCAGACTGCGGCCCAGACCTGGGTGCAACAGGGGCTGGAAGTGGCATTTGAGCTCGATAAGGGGCCGCTGTTCCGCTTCTACCTGGTCAAGCTCAATGACGCTTCGTTCTATTTCGTCGTCAACTTGCACCACATTATCCAGGACGGCTGGGGCATCAACCTGATGCTCGCTTCCCTCTGTGACCTGTACAACGCGCTGGAGGAAAACCGCGAGCCTGACCTGTCGGCACCATCCTATGCCGGGTTCATCGAGGATGATGCCCGTTACCACGACTCGGACCGTTTCCAGCGGGACCAGGCCTACTGGCTCGACAAATACCGGGATGTACCGGATCCATTGTTCACCGCCCGTCACCGTGATCGCTACGCCGGGCCCGTGGTGCCCAGCGCCCATGCCATGACGCCGTTCCCACAGGCGCTGAACGAGCGGATCGACGCCCTGGCGCTGACCCATCAGGTTTCGCGTTTTCCTGTGCTGCTGGCGACGTTGTACGTGTACTTTGTCCGTACGACCCAGCGCGACGAGCTGGTGGTGGGCCTGCCGATCCTCAATCGCTCCAATCCGACCTTCAAGCAAACCGTGGGGTTGTTCACCCAGGTCAGTGCCATGCGCTTGAGATTCGCCGATGATCTGTCGTTCGGCGAGCTGATCCAAGAGGTGGCGCGCGCGCTCAAGCAGGACTATCGCTACCAGCGGTTTCCTTTAAGCGACATTCACCGCTCCCTGGAGCTGCGGCGTGACAATCGTGCCCAGCTGTTCGATGTGTCGTTCTCCTACGAGGAAGAGAACTATCTATACCGGTTCGGCGACGCCACGGCCTATTCGGTGAAGAGTTCCAACGGCCAGGAACAGATGCCCCTGGCGATCCATTTCCGGACCAACCCCAACGAAAAAAATGCCTGGGTGCACTGGATCTACAACCAGGCGTTCCTGCAGGCAGATGAAATCGAGGCAATGGCCGAACGCTTCGTCCATGTGCTGGAGCAGGGACTGGGTGACGATACGCTGCCGATCCAGGACTTTGTCCTGCCGACACCGGCTGAAGCCCGTTTGCTCCGGGCCTGGAACGCGAGCGATGCGCAGCGGTATGAGCACGACCGCACGATCCATGGCCTGTTCGAAGCCCGGGCCGCCGCGCAGCCTGGCGCGGTGGCGGTGGTTCATGAAGGCCGGACTCTGACCTACGGCGAGCTGAATACCCGGGCGAACCAGGTCGCCCATCGGCTGCTGGCGCTGGGTGTATTTCCGGATGACCGGGTGGCCATCTGCGTCGAACGCGGCCTGGACATGATCGTTGGCCTGTTAGGTATCCTGAAGTCCGGCGCTGGCTATTTACCGCTCGACCCGGCCTATCCCCTGGACCGCCTGGCCTTCATGCTCGAGGACAGCTCGCCGGTGGCGTTGCTGACCCAAGCGGCGCTGCAAGCCCAGGTGCCTGCGCCGGCTGTCCCGGTGCTGCTGCTCGATCAGCCGGAAGCCGCAGGTTTTACCGAGCAGCCACGGCATGATCCGACTATCGGCACGCTGGCATCCCATCACCTGGCCTACGTGATCTACACCTCGGGCTCGACCGGCTTGCCCAAAGGGGTGATGGTCGAGCACCGCAACGTTGCGCGGCTGTTCTCGGCCACGCACCCTTGGTTCGATTTCGGCCCGCAGGATGTCTGGGCGCTGTTCCATTCCTTCGCCTTCGACTTCTCGGTCTGGGAAATCTGGGGCGCACTGACCCACGGCGGTCGTCTGCTGGTGGTGCCGCAGCTGGTCAGCCGTTCGCCGCAGGACTGCTATGCGTTGTTGTGCGAGGCCGGTGTCACGGTGTTGAACCAGACGCCAAGCGCGTTCCGCCAGTTGATCGCGGCCCAGGGTGAAAGTGACCTGAACCACAGCCTGCGCCAGGTGATCTTCGGTGGCGAGGCCTTGGAAACCGGCATCCTCAAACCGTGGTATGCCCGGGCAGTCAATGCCGATACGCAATTGGTAAACATGTACGGCATCACCGAAACCACGGTGCATGTGACGTATCGTGCGTTGCAAGCGGCCGATGCCCAGTTGATTGGTGTCAGCCCGATCGGTAAGCGCATTCCCGATTTGCGCCTGTACCTGCTGGACAAGTACGGCAAGCCGGTGCCCAAGGGGGTGGAGGGCGAGTTGTACGTAGGGGGCGCCGGTGTAGCGCGAGGCTACCTGAACCGGCCGGAGCTCAACGCAACGCGGTTCCTGCCCGATCCGTTCGACACCGGTGCGAACGCGCGGATGTACCGTACCGGCGACCTCGGTCGCTGGCTGCACAACGGCGAACTGCAGTACCTTGGGCGCAACGATGAGCAGGTGAAAATTCGCGGCTTCCGTATCGAACTGGGTGAAGTCGAAGCGAGGCTGACGGCCTGCGCAAAAGTGCGCGAGGCCGTGGTGATCGCCCGGGAAGACGAGCCGGGGGACAAGCGACTGGTGGCCTATGTGCTTGCCGAAGACGGCGCTTGCGTGTCTGCGGGCGAGTTGCGCAGCGAGCTGCTGGGCTCGCTGGCGGACTACATGGTGCCGAGCGCGTTCGTGATGCTCGAAGCCTTCCCGCTGACCACCAACGGCAAGCTCGACCGCAAGGCGCTGCCGGCTCCCGATTCGCAGGCGTTTGCCCGACGCAGCTATGAAGCGCCGGTGGGCCAGGTGGAAATCACCCTGGCCGCTTTGTGGGTCGAGCTGCTTGGCGTCGAGCAGGTGGGTCGTCACGACCGTTTCTTCGAACTGGGCGGCCACTCGCTGCTGGCGGTCAAACTGATCGAACGCATGCGCCAGTTGGACCTGAACGCTGACGTGGGTGTGCTGTTCGGCCAGCCGACGCTGGAGACCCTGGCCGCTGCCACGAGCACCTGCGGCGCAGTGGTGGTGCCGGAGAATCGGATTCCCCGCGACGTCGAGCGCATTACCCCGGACATGCTGCCCCTGGCGACCCTGACCCAGGACGAAATCGATCGCATTGTCGCAACCGTGCCGGGCGGCGCGGACAATGTGCAGGATATCTACGGCCTGGTGCCGTTGCAGGAAGGCATTCTCTATCACCACCTGGCGACCCGCGAAGGCGATCCATACCTGTTGCAGGCCCTGCTGCGCTTCGGTAATCGCCAGCAGTTGGACGCGTTCGCGCAAGCCTTGCAGGCGGTCATCGCACGGCACGACATCCTGCGCACCTCGGTGGCGTGGGAAGGGCTCGGCGAACCGGTACAGGTGGTTTGGCGCGAGGCGCGCCTGAGGGTCGAAGAGCTGGTCATGGACCCGGCCGAAGGCGATATCGCCGGCCAGTTGCAGGCCCGCTTCGATCCTCGTCACACCCGCTTCGATCTGCGCCAGGCGCCGATGATGCGTATTCACTTCGCCGAAGATGTCGCCAGCGGCAGTTGGGTGGCGGTACTGCTGTTCCATCACCTGATCGATGACGCGACCTCCCTCGGCATGCTGGGCAAGGAAATCGACGCGTACCTGCAAGGTCGTGCGGCGGAGCTGCCGGCGTCGGTGCCTTACCGCAACTATGTGGCTCAGGTCCGCCTGGACAATCATCCCGAGCAACATGAGGCGTTCTTCAGCGAGATGCTCGGCGATGTGGACGAGCCGACGCTGCCGTTCGGCCTGCAGGATGTGCAGGGCGACGGCAGCGGCATCGAAGAGGCGACGCTGTCGCTGGAGGTCGGGCTGGCCCGGCGTCTGCGTGCCCAGGCCCGGCGCCTGGGGGTGAGCACCGCCAGCCTGCACCATTTGGCCTGGGGCCAGGTAGTGGGGCGCTTGTCCAGCCGTCAGGACGTGGTGTTCGGCACCGTACTGATGGGTCGGTTGCACAGCGGACAGGAGACCGGACATGCCTTGGGCATGTTCGTCAACACCTTGCCGTTGCGGGTCGAGGCGGGGGACCAGGGGGTGCTGGCCGCGTTGCAGGCGACCCATGGCCGCCTGGCGGCGCTGCTGGGTCACGAACATGCGCCGTTGTCGTTGGCGCAGCGGTGCAGTGGCGTTGCGGCGCCGGCGCCGTTGTTCAGTGCGCTGATGAACTATCGGCAGACCGCCGTGGCGGCACAGGCGAGCGAGGATGCGGGCCAGGCAAGAGTCTGGGCCGGTGCGCAAATTCTCGGCGGCGAAGAACGGACCAACTACCCGCTGTCGCTGTCGGTGGATGACCTCGGTGATTCGTTTGGACTGACCGTGCAAGCCGTGGCCGGGATCGGTGCGCAACGGGTTTGCGGCTACGTGCACACCGTGCTCGAAGCATTGGCCGATGCCCTCGACCAGGATGGCAACATCCCACTGCACACGTTGGCTTTTGTTCCCGTCAGCGAACGCCAGCAATTGCTGCACGATTTCAACGCCTTCGATGCGGTGTACCCGTCGGGGCTACTGGTCCATCAGCTGTTCGAGGCCCACGCCGAGGCTCATCCGGAAGCCGTTGCGCTGACGTATCAGGAGCAGAGCCTGAGCTACGGCCAGCTGAATCGGCTGTCCAACCAGATCGCCCATCGCTTGATCGAGTTGGGTATCCGTGCCGACGACCGGGTGGCGATCTGCGTGGAACGCAGCCTGGAAATGGTTGCGGGGCTGGTGGGTATTCTCAAGGCCGGGGCCGGCTATGTGCCGCTGGATCCTGCTTACCCGGCCGAGCGCCTGGTCTACATGTTGGACGACAGCGCACCGAAGGTGCTGCTGACCCAGCGCAGCCTGCAGGAACGCTTCCCAGCGGCAGGCGTGCCGGCCTTGCTGCTCGACGGTGAAGACCGTGACGTCGCCGGCATCGACCGGCAGCCGTTCACCAACCCGGACGCACAGGTGAGCGGCCTGAACCCCGACAGCCTGGCGTACGTCATCTACACCTCCGGCTCCACCGGCCAGCCCAAGGGCGTGGCGATGGCGCACCGCCCCCTGGTCAACCTGATGCAGTGGCAGATCGACCAGGCCGCGCAGCAGGGGCGAGCCGCTGCGCGCACCTTGCAGTTTGCCGCACTCGGATTCGACGTGGCGTTCCAGGAAGTCTTCAGCACCTTGTGTGCCGGCGGGGAGCTGTCGCTGATCCATGCCGACATCCGCCTGAATTTCCACCGCCTGTTCGAACACATCTGCCAACAGCGCATCGAACGCCTGTACCTGCCGTGCATCGCCCTGCAAGCCCTGGCCGAAGCGGTCGCCGGCGAGCGTGAAGGCACTCGGCTGACCTGCGACTTGAAAGATGTCATCACCGCTGGCGAACAGTTGCGCATCACCCCACAGATCCGTGCATTGTTCGAGCGCCTTGATGGCTGTCGCCTGCACAACCACTATGGGCCGACCGAGTCCCACGTCACCACCGCCCTGACGCTGCCGGACGATGTCGCCGCCTGGCCGACGCTGCCGGCCATCGGGCAGCCGGTGGCCAACACCCGTATCCATTTGCTGGACGCACAGCAGCAACCGGTTCCGGTCGGTGTAGCCGGCGAGATCCACATCGGCGGCATCTGTGTTGCCCGTGGCTACCTGAACCGCGATGACTTGACCGCCGAGCGCTTCGTCCGCGATCCGTTCGCGGCCGATGAACAGGCGCGCCTGTACAAGACCGGTGACCTGGGCCGCTACTTGCCCGATGGTCATATCGAGTACCTGGGACGCAACGACGACCAGATCAAGATCCGTGGTTTCCGTGTCGAGCTGGGTGAGATCGAGTCCCGGCTCTGCCAGCATGGCGAAGTAAAGGAGGCGGTTGTCGTCGCCCGTGAAGACCAACCCGGCGAGAAACGCCTGGTGGCCTACATCACCGCCCAGGTGGCGGATGCGGCGCCGGAGGCCGATGCACTGCGTGCGCACTTGCAGGCGCTGCTGCCGGACTACATGGTTCCGGCGGCCTACGTGCGCCTGGACAAACTGCCCTTGTCGCCCAACGGCAAACTCGACCGCCGCGCGCTGCCGGCCCCGGAAGCGGACGCCTTCGCCAGCCGTGCATATGAAGCGCCACTGGGCGAGGTGGAGACCACACTGGCAGGGTTGTGGGCTGATGTGCTCGGTGTCGGGCAGGTGGGGCGACACGATCATTTCTTCGAACTGGGCGGGCATTCGCTGCTGGCGGTAAAACTGATCGAACTGATGCGCAAGGCTGGGCTGAGCGCCGATGTGCGGGTGCTGTTCGGTCAGCCTACCTTGGCCGCCCTGGCGGCGGCAGTGGGCGGCCGTACCGAGGTGAGCGTGCCGGCCAACGGTATTGCAGCGGGGTGCGAACGGATCACTCCGTCGATGCTGCCGCTGGTGAGGCTGGACCAGGAAACCCTCGACCGGATCGTCGCCGGTGTGCCGGGCGGAGCCGGCAATGTCCAGGACATCTACCCGCTGGCACCGTTGCAGGAAGGCATTCTCTATCACCACATCGCCGCCGAAGAAGGCGACCCCTACCTGCTGCAAGCCACCTTCGCCATGGACAGCCGTGCTCGACTCGATGGCTTCGTCGCGGCTTTGCAGGCGGTGATCGACCGGCACGATATCCTCAGGACCGCGCTGCTGCACGAAGGCCTCGAGGCGCCATTGCAGGTGGTTCTGCGCCAGAGCCGGTTGACGCTCGAAGAGCAGGCCCTCGACCCGGCCAGGGGCGATATCGCCGCGCAGTTGCAAGGGATGTTCGACCCTCGCCATTGCCGACTGGACCTCGACAAGGCGCCATTGATGCGCCTGGCCTGCGCCTGGGACAGTGTGCACCAGCGCTGGGTCGCGGTTCTGCTGTTTCACCATATCGCCCTGGACCATACCGCCCTGGACGTGATGCAGGAGGAAATGCTGGCGTTCCTCAATGGCGAGGGCGACCGCCTGGAAGCGGCCATGCCTTACCGTAATTACGTGGCGCAAACACTGTTGGGCGTGCCGCGTGAGCAACATGAGCGCTTTTTCCGCGACATGCTCGCTGATGTCGACGAGCCGACGCTGCCGTTCGGCCTGCGGGAAGTCCAGGGGGATGGCCGGGGTATCGAAGAGGTCAAGCTGAACCTCGATCCGGATCTTTGCCGGCGTCTGCGGCAGCAGGCGCGCCAACTGGGCGTGAGCGCGGCAGCCTTGCATCACCTGGCGTGGGCAAGGGTACTGGGGCGCGTGTCCGGCCGCGAGGACGTGGTCTTCGGCACCGTACTGCTGGGGCGCATGCAGAGCGGCGAGGGCGCGGATCGCGCCCTGGGCATGTTCATCAATACCCTGCCGTTGCGGGTGAACGTGGGCGGGCAGGACGTACGCACCGGGGTCAAGGCGACCCATGCCCGCCTGACGGCCCTGTTGGGCCACGAACACGCCTCGCTGGCATTGGCCCAGCGTTGCAGTGGCGTGCCGGCTTCGCTACCTCTGTTCAGTGCGTTGCTGAACTACCGGCACAGCCCGCTCCAGGACGGCGACAGTGTCGACCGCTGGGCGGGTACGCAGGTGTTGGAGGTCATGGAACGGACCAACTATCCGTGCATGTTGTCGGTGGACGATCAGGGCGAAGGCTTCCTGCTGAGCGTGCAAACGGCCGGCGAGGTTGATGCCCGTCAGGTCGGTGCCTACATGCAGACGGCCCTGGCGAGCCTGGTGGATGCATTGGAGCGTGCGCCGGGATCCGCGATCAACGATCTGGAAATCCTGTCTGAACACGAGCGCTGGCAGGTGTTGCAGGGCTTCAACGGCACCGCCGCTCATTTCCCTCTCGAGCAGACCATTCACGGACTGTTCGAGGATCAGGTGCAGCACACGCCGAATGCACTGGCGGTGCTGCATGGCGGTCAGCGCCTGACTTATGCTGAATTGAACGAACAGGCCAACCGGCTGGCGCATTACCTGCGTGGGCAAGGCGTGCGGCCGGATTCGCGGGTGGCGATCTGTGTCGAGCGCGGCAGCGACATGGTCGTGGGCCTGCTGGCGATCTTGAAGGCGGGCGGCGGTTATGTGCCGCTGGATCCGGCGTATCCGGCGGATCGGATTGCCTACATGCTGCAAGACAGTGCGCCGGCGGTGGTGCTGGCCCAATCGGCAACGGTTGGGTTGTTGGCCGGTGTTTCGATGCCGGTGATCGATCTCGGTAGCGGGCTCTGGCAGGACGAGTCCGTCTCGAATCCAGAGGTTGCCGGGCTGACCTCGGCGCATCTGGCCTATGTGATCTACACCTCGGGTTCGACCGGCCTGCCGAAAGGCGTGATGATCGAGCATCGCAACACGGTGAACTTCCTCACCTGGGCTCATAGCGCCTTTGACGCTGAAACCCTGTCGAAAACCTTGTTCTCGACGTCGTTGAACTTCGACCTGGCGGTCTACGAATGCTTCGCGCCGCTGACGTCGGGCGGCAGCATCGAGGTCGTCACGAATGTGCTGGAACTGCAGCAGGGCGAGCACGACATCACCCTGATCAACACCGTGCCGTCGGCGCTCAAGGCGTTGCTGGAGTCCGGTGGATTGGGCGAGGGCGTGGACACGGTGAACGTGGCCGGTGAAGCCCTCAA